>NZ_JABXHF010000064.1:0-10000 GCF_013393565.1 Virgibacillus sp. | reverse complement strand
CGCGAGAACTCAAAGCCCTCACCCGCAAGAGGGGCGAGCGACTTTTTACATAGGACGGGCGACTTTCCGATGGACGGGAGCGATTTCCGGTGCACAGCGGGCACTTTTTCACTGCAATAAACAAATTTCGTGTGTATACACATTATTTAATTTGGTAATTTAGAATAATAATCCGCTCATATAATTAACAATTCTACCTTTCCGCATTTATACTACCTTTTGTTTCGTTTCCAAAATTAAATTAGCATGTACGAGACGTTTTCGAACAGCAATTCCTATCCAGCTAGCTAATGCAGCTTTAATAAGCCCAACGATGATAAATGGATACACTCCAGCTACGAATGCTGCATTCCATGAAAGATCTAAAATAAATTTCAACTGCGTTGTCCCAAACGCTAGCGTAATAAACATGCCTATAATATTTGCAATTAAAGCATTTTGGAAACGAAAGCTTGTTTTTTCGAGAATGAAACCTGTAACATATGCTGTAACAATAAAACCAAAAATATATCCTCCTGAAGGACCTACTAACACATGTGCCCCGCCGCTAAAGCCAGCAAAAACAGGTACCCCTGCTCCTCCAATTACCGCATAGCAAATCATCGCTAACGCGCCTTGCTTACTGCCTAAAATAGTGGCGGTAATTCCGACTGCTAAAGTTTGTCCACTTATCGGTATGAGTGGTAGTGGTATTTCGATTTGCGCCAAAATAGCTGTGAGTGCTGCAAACAAAGCACAATTAAGCATAAAGCGAAGTCTTTTTCGTTGCTGTCCCATGTTAATAAAGCCTCCCATTTCCAATAAACGTTGATGTTTTTTCAAAATTGTACTTGGAAAAAAGGATATTGTCAACTTAATTTTCAAAAAAGTTTACATTTTGTATGAGTCTTTTTTCCGCTTATTCGTTCTATTAGGAAGAAGCAATAGGCTTATTCAACAGATGCCATCAATCTACCGTACCCAATTAATAAAATGTAAAGTGTACCATAGCTAATAATGGTTACTAAGATTTCTCTTTCGGATAAAAGGACCTTATTCTAAACCAACTGGCGATCTCCTTAATCCTATTAACGACTTTAGAAGGGTATGAGCAAATTTTCACGCGGAACGGGCTACTTCTACCTATGGGAGCGATTTTCCGAAGAATGGGAGAAAGTTAACCATTACGCTGGTTAACTTTCTAATGATAGGAGTCTGTAGTTTGAATCTATTCTTTCATATAAGATATACTTACAATACAAGTAAGAATCAATGGAGAGGGGATGGCTTACGATGGGGCAACAAATTAAAGGGAAGATTGCGTATATTACAGGTGCTGGTAGCGGTATTGGAAGAGCAACAGCACTTGCTCTTGCTCAGGAAGGTGTTCATTTAGGCTTAATAGCTCGTACGAAATCCAAACTGGAAGCTGTTGCAAGAGAAGTAGAAACATATGGTGTTAACACCAATTATGCTGTTGCTAATATAGCAAAGTTGGAAGAAGTAGAGGGGGCTGTTGCGGAGCTAGAAACGTCGCTTGGGTCTGCAGATATTTTAATAAATAATGCAGGTATTGGAGCATATGGTAATTTTCTAGAGATGGATCCAGAAACGTGGAAACAAACTTTAGAGGTGAATGTGTTCGGTACGTATCACGTGACCCGTGCCGTATTACCACATATGCTTAAGAAAAATCAAGGCGATATTATCATGATTTCCTCCAGTAACGGATTAAAAGGAACAGCAGGTTCGACTTCTTACAGTGCTTCCAAATTTGCCATTCAAGGTATGTCCGAAGCTTTAATGCAAGAAGTACGCAGAAATAACATTCGCGTTTTCACATTAAATCCAAGCCTTGTTGCCACAGAGCTTGCTTTCGGCGAAAAGTTAGCGGAGAAAAATGACGATAAGTATATGCAAGCCGAAGATTTAGCTGAATACATGGTAGCGCAATTAAAATTGCATCCGAGAATGTTTATTAAACAGTCGTTACAATGGGCTACGAATCCGTTCTAAAAACCAACACTGTTGCGGCAGACATTTAACAAAAGCCATTGCAACAGTGCTTATGATTGGCTTTTATAAAATTTTGTCCATTTTCAGAGACCGTTACTAAATAAATCATTCATTATCCTAAGGTCTACTCTGGCTAATCGAGATAACGAACAGGGTGTTAACTTGCAGCTAACGAGCTGATATAAATACTTGGTAAGTAACTTTGATAGCCAACGTTTTTTAATGGAAAGGCGTTGGCTATTAATTACGGTAAATAGTTTTCATAAAAAGGAAACGCTTATACTTAGGATGCTTTCTTCACCTGTTTTTTAGTCATAAGTGTTTCTGCTTGCACTAACCGAGGAGCGCTAGCTAAAATTACCGCTAAAACAATAGCACAAAAAACAAACGCACCTACAAAAGTCGTTCCATTCGCTATAAATGAATAAACGAGTGGCGACGTACCCTCAGGAGCAGATTCACCCCAAAAGATTACACCTGCAAGAAAATGCCAAAAATACCTTGCAATACTACCCACGAATGTCGCAGCCACAACCCATGCCAAAGCGGTTTTTTTATACCCTTTTTCAAAACTTTTCTGAATTATAGAAGAGAGTAATCCGGCAAAACCAACGCTAGCAAAAGCAATAAAATATTCAATAAAAAATTGCAATGGTGTCAAATAGTAAGCATCACCGAGCATCACCTGTAACAACCCCCATAAGAAACCCGCTAATATCCCTGCTAGCATTCCTCTCCGAAATGCAAGAATAAATATGGGCACCATAGCAAAAGAGATCGATATAGCTGGTGATAATTTAATCGAAGGAAGAAAATCCAAAATCATTGCAAATGCTGCAAAAAATGCTGCTTCAATCATTACTAATAAGCGAATATTTTTCATTAAAAAAGCTCCCCTTTCACGGAAACCCCAAGGGAAGCATCATTGTTCAGCGTAGTTGTTCATTTATGTGTAGAAGGTAAATGCTTATAAACGTCCGCTTTACATTCAGGATCTTCCTTGCACCTAAATCGAACTAGCATTTTATGAATAAACCTAAACATTGTTGTCCACATCCCTACGCAAGTGCTAACTAAACAGGTTCAAAGGGTCTCGAACGATTTCGTTCCATCTCAGCAAAATAGCTCCCCTTGTGGTTTCTATGTATATGATTTTCATCTATTATAAGCGATAAATTGTTCTTTGAACAGCTTTTAGCTCCTTTATACACCAAAATTTTTTTAGCAACAAGTCGTGTTCAAATAAATAGTCAGGGAAATGAAGCTAACTTCTTAAATTATCGAAGAGGTCGCGCACATTCCTCATGTTGGCGATAGCTTTTCACCATTAAAAAGACATGTCTGATATACGCATCAATGACCTACCAAAGTCAAAGAAGTATATCTGACATGCCTACATCCAGAGTAGAGAGCGAGTGCATAACTAATTTTCCGTGTACTTTAAATGAAGTGCGTTTGGCATAGCAATTAGAAAAATAAACGATAAAAAAGTGATAAATACCTATTCATCAATCAATCTATGTTTATAACGATCACTACTTCGTGTTTCATCGTACCAAGCAAATGAGTCGCCAATTTCAGACGGATGAATTCTAAAGCTACCTCACGAGCAAAACTCCAGACTCAAAAGTAACAGCCTATGCTTTTCTTACCATTACGCCTTAACGCCATTCGTAAATAACCTGTTTTCACACTAATTTGCACTTCAAATTCATTCTTTACACCTTTTTATTAGTTTACGCCAACGCGCTCCCACGCACGAGCAACTTCCTGAGCAGCGCTTTCCCCATACAAATCTTGAGCGGATTGAATGAGTGCTTGTCTTGCATCTTGGAAACTACTATTCGGCGTTAAATAGGTCGTTAATGCACGATAATAAACTTGTTCCGCCTTACTTACACCTATACCATGAACAGTGAAATAAGCCGCTTTATTCGGAATTCCACTATTGATATGAACTCCACCCCAATCACCGTCTCGGGTGTTTGGTAAATGTTGATAATCGTTCATATGATCTGGCTGATTATACCTTGTTGGGTTTGCCAAACTGCGCAGTGCATCCCCTTCAATACCAGGTGTAAATACATCTTCACCAATTAACCAATCACCATCTACAAAATAGGCAAAAACATCAGCAAACGATTCATTTAACGCACCAGATTGGTTGGCATACACAAGATCAGCTGTTTCATCAATTACCCCATGTGTAAGCTCATGAGCTACAATATCATTTGCACCTGATAACGGAGCAAATCTTCTTCCGTCTCCATTACCGTAAATGATTTTATCACCAACCCATACCGCATTATTATAATTATTTCCATAATCGACAATAGACCGAATTGTTGCACCATTGTCGTCATAGCTGACTCGACCAAATGTATTATAATAATAATCAAATACTTGTCCAGCATAATAGTGAGCATCAACAGCTGCCTGTTGTTCTTCATTCGTAAAACGATTATCTTCATCTTTCACATACACACCTGGAAGATTTCTATCGCCTCTTCCTTGATTCGTGAACGTTTCAATAACGCCATTCATTCGTTTTGTCGTATCATAGAGATAGTAGTCCCCTTGATGATAAAACGTATTTAACTGTCTATGATGTCCAAGGGTACCTATTCCACTTCCAGTTGAGGCAAATTCTTGTGCCTGATTGATTGCTTTTAAAACCTCTCCACTCTCTGCATTTACCCAAATATTCCAGTACGCTGGTTTCGGTTTGGCGAATTGAAGCTCTACGCGATATGCTAACGTGTACTGTTTATTGTCATCGTGATAGACAACTAAATCAGCAGTTTCTTCCAGTGTATTGAACGTTTCTCCAGTTAACGACGCCATTTTTTTATTCGCTTCACTACGTTTTACATCAATGTGCTTCCAAGCATTATTTATTGCCTGCTTTTTGGTTAGTTTTTGTTTTTCTTTTAATTTTTCAGGGGCATTAGGATGAAATTCCCCGTTAATTGCTGTAATTTTTTTGTCTTTATTCACATGTACGACAATTTTAGAATTATCTATCGGTATATTTTGAATTTTCGGTTTATAAATGTAGTGGATCATACCTATATCATCTACATCAGATTCTATAAAATCTAGTTTTGTTTCAGAGTTAATTTTAAAGACTTCTTTATTCTCCAGCAAAAATTTTCTTACATCTGCCTCTTTCGTCACTTTTCGTTCGGATAACTCTCCGTTAATAAACGAAGGCCCTTTTTGCTCATTTTCTTGCTCCCATTTCGTCTCAACATCTGAATTAATTTCCCATTCTTCCCCTGAATCAGCAGCATGGGTCACCTGAGCATTACTCACGATTAATGTAGTAGCTAAGGTCATCAACCCAATTCGATGAAGCCATTTCTTTTGCATTTGCAATCACTCCTTTTTTGGAAACTATTGGTATTTCTTGTGGGGATAATAGTATCGTAGATTGCAATATATGACAATAAACCATTTGACTCATTCTCGGTTGAATAATTAGGTATTAATACCTATAAAAAACAATTCAGAAAGTCATATTATAGACATTATATAAAAAATAGGTTACATAAAAAATGTAACTTATATAGGCTTTTTAGGGGATTTTTAGAGGATTTATTCATTTTCTTTATACTACGTCGTTTCATGCTTCCCTTTAATATAAAAATGTCCTATTATAAAAGTATTAATCTATGAATAGCGTGTCTTATTTTATATTTCATAAGTACAAATACCTATTATTGGCACACACTTCGAATTAAAAATGTTTGATAAGATAGTCTATCATGCATTGATTTATGTTATTATAAAGAACTTAGGATATAAGAATGTCATTCTAGTGTCTTATATTAAAAAATGCTTCGATTTTTTTCATTTTTCATTTGTTCCATCTACTTCCTTTTTCATTTTTTTATGCTATAATTTGGATTACAACACATGACATATAAGGTATTATCTTACATTTACTACGTACTACTTTATAAATCTCTTAACAGTTCCGATATTCTAATTACTATGACTAACTATGAAAAAGTAAGCGATACAAATCTTATACTAGTTGAACTATGTAGGAATATGTTTTTCCCTTTGTGTGTCCTTACGCACCAACTATCTCGTTCACTGTTTAACAAAATGAGGCGCTTGCTAACTACATAAGGGGTAAAATCAGAGATTTTGACTATGTCGGAGGTCTACGATGAGTTATAGAACTACACCATTAGAAGAAGGTATTAAAAATCTTTACATGAAACTAGGTATTACAGAACCAGAATATCCTATTGAAGAACTTGCGGTAAATTTAAACATTCATTTAAGTTACCAAAAAAAACCTTGCCTGCAACAAAGAGGAACCATATATTTAAACCCTTATTTGTCAAGTAAAAAACAGAAAGAACTGTTTTTTTATGAATTATCACATGTCCTTCCGCATGTAGGGATACAATTATTTATGCCAAAACTATTTAAAAGTTTGCAGGAACATAAAGCAAACTATATTGCTCTACATTTAGCAATACCAACCTTCATGTTACAAAAGGTAAACTTCCCTCTATATCATGAAGATGCAATTGCAAATGTTGCGAACCAATTTAAAGTAACAACCGAATTTTCACAAAAACGGTTACATGTATATAGAAATCAAGTAAATCAAAACTTAAACATTCTCTAATAGTCGTTCAAGAAGTTATCATTCTACAATGAGTTAATTTAAACAAACAAGATATATTTATTTAAAATTCTTAATTTAAAGACGTTTCACAAGTGGAAGGAATCTTATACGAAAGTTGTGCTACATTTTCCAGAAAAAATCTATGGGTCTATGAAGAAAGCGCATACCATGAGATTTACAAGCCTACGTTGTTCTCCAGGTTGCGTAGATGATATTTTTTATATAAATGCTTTTCCAATTAGATGAAGTAAATCGATAAGAGGAAGAATAACGTTGAAAAAATAGGCTTAACTTTTATTGCGCTAGGAGTTGTTTTTCGCGTAAAGAAAGGGTTCTCATTGAAAATAGAGGTAAAGCTTACATAACAAATACGATTTTGAAAAAACGTAGCTTACCGCTAAGCCTCCATGACACGATCCTTCGTTGTTTGTTGAAGTTCTATCCTTTCTATCGTGTAAAACTTATGAACATGCAAAAAAAGATGGGGCATAAACAAGACGTATTTAAGCACCATCTTTCCTTCATATACCTTCCGTTTCGTTCTTTCACTAACGGTAGATCGACTTCATATATTACAGGCTCTTCTTCCCTTAAATCAGAGTACGTATTAATAATTTCAGGGTTGTACAATACCTGCATCTCTTGTCGATATTCCCGCCCTTAAAATAACTACCGCCTATATATTGTGCTCTAAAAATCGGTTTTCTCTGCCCGCCCGCGTATCGCATTGAGTGCGACGTGACGAGCAAAAATACCGCCATCGATATATAAACTCCAAACACTTCAAAATCGCTTGTTGAATAGAAAAAAACATGAATCGTGCTCGGTTTATCTTGATTTACACTATTATTTCTTATATGGGTATTTCCATTGGCAAAAATGATGAGCCACTGCTCTTCCCCACCTTCTTCTATACCTTTAAGTTGGGGTTTTTCAATGGTGACATCTCCATTTAACATGTATCCAGCTCTTAGACAAACTCCCTAAGAGTATGTGTCAAGTTTTTTCTCAACATAGTTATAACCTCTATATTTCTAGCTACACATAATCCCTATGGCAAATTTAAACTATCCTACAAACTTTATACTACCTAAAAGTGAAAAATAAGGGAAACCCCCTATAGTATAAGAAGCTATTCAATCGTACAATGAATATAGATCTGAAAATAACTTTGTAAAGCGAGGGGGAGACATATGTCCAAACATTATCAAGTTCTCATCGTAGGTGGCGGTACTGCTGGCATAACAGTTGCTGCTCAGCTGTTACATTACTCCAAACATTTTAAGCATAAAATAGCAATTATTGAACCAGCAGAAGAGCACTATTATCAACCTTTATGGACACTTGTCGGAGCAGGAGTTTCTAAAATAGAGGCGACAAAACGATCCATGGAAAGTGTCATACCAGAAGGGGCAGACTGGATTCAAGAAAAAGTAATTTCTTTTGACCCAAAAAATAACAACGTTTACACCAAAGAAGGCAATCATATTCCATACGACTACCTTGTTGTTGCAGCAGGGATTGACATCAACTGGCAAGCAATAAAAGGGTTACCAGAAACGTTAGGAAAGAATGGCGTTTGCAGTAATTACGCTTTTGAGCACGCTCCTTATACATGGGAAGTTATTCGTAACTTCACAAGTGGAAATGCCATATTTACGCATCCAAACTCACCAGTAAAATGCGGTGGGGCGCCACAAAAAATCATGTATCTTGCAGAAGAATCTTTTCAAAAAACCGGTGTTCGGGATAAAGCAAATGTACTATTTTATTCAGCGAACCCTGCCATTTTTGATGTTAAAAAGTACCGTAATGCCTTAGAAAAAGTCATTGACCGAAAGCAGATTCAACCACACTTTCGTCATCATTTAATTGAAGTACGTGGCGAAGAAAAAGTAGCCATTTTCGAATCATTAGAAACTGGCGAGCAACAAAACGTATCCTTCTCCATGTTACACGTTACTCCACCAATGCAAGCACCATCTTTTATTAAGGATAGCCCAATTGCAGATGATGGAGGCTGGGTGAATGTGCACCCGTATACTTTACAACATACTCAATATGCTAATATTTTCGGCATTGGTGATTGTAGTAATTTACCGACATCAAAAACAGGAGCCGCGATTCGTAAACAGGCACCTGTTGTTGTGCAAAATATTATTTCTTCGATAAAGGAAAAACCGCTTGCAGCAACTTATGACGGGTACAGCTCTTGCCCACTTGTAACAGGGTATAATAGCCTAATTTTAGCCGAATTTGATTATAATAAAAATCCACAAGAATCGATGCCATTTAACCAAGCAGTAGAAAGAAAAAGTATGTATTTATTCAAAAAAGATTTCTTGCCAATTATGTATTGGGATGGCATGTTAAAAGGAATTATGTAAACGGAGAAGGGGGATGAAACAATGCCACATACTGCTATCCATTCAGATGAAAATAAAGACCTTCTTCATGAGTTAAAACAACCTGAAATCCATCAAGCTTTAACGGGTATTATTCATCGGTTACCTGAAATCGAACGCACGTTACAATCGCTAGAGCAAATGACACAATTTTCGATGCATGTCACAAAAGACCAAACTACGATGGAAGCTTTAGAGGAACGATTGCAGTTATCCAGAGTCGATGAAGAATCATTGGAAGCGCTTATCGCTTTATTAGCCAAACTTCCTACTATACTGGAAATGGTCGAGCAAATAGAAAAGATTGCCTTGTTTATCAAACATGTTGTCCATGATGAACAATCCATGGAACAAATAAAAACATCTATTGCAGAGCTTCCGTTCATACAGCAACAGAAGGAAGCAAAAGATTTCTTCGAAGCAGTTCAAACGAGACACAAATCGATCGAGCAACATATTTCTATTTTTACCATTATCAAATGGATGAAAGAACCTAATGTACAAAAATATTTAAAATATATACAAGCTACTTTAGACGTTTTAAAGGCTAGGAAATAACCTAGTGCTGAGGTTAAAATAAGGCTGAATTTTAAAAATCAAAGTGCCTTCAACAAGTCTTATTTAAATATGAGATATAAAAAGGAGTTGTCTATCATGTTATTACAATATTTTTATGATGATAAGTTAGCGCAAGCATCCTATTTGGTCGGATGCCAAGCAAAAGGAGAAGCGGTTGTTGTTGATCCAGCTCGTAACATTGAAGCGTATTTTTCTACTGCTGAAAAAGAAGGGATGAAAATTGTAGGTGCGCTAGAAACACATATTCACGCTGACTATGTATCCGGTGCTAGGGAAATTGCTGATCGCGTAGGCGCTACCTTGTACGTATCCGATGAAGGAGATGCAGATTGGAAATATGAAAACCTTGATAGCTTTTCTTATAAACTACTAA
>NZ_JABXHF010000063.1:0-23179 GCF_013393565.1 Virgibacillus sp. | reverse complement strand
GTGCGTCAAAAACCGATTAAATTTCCTTTTATCACCATAAATAAAATAATGCATCTTAAAACGAGCAATCTCATATATAAAAAGGAGCTGTCAGCAAATGCATAATATGCATTTTGCGACAGCTCCTATGG
Source organism: Virgibacillus sp. (assembly GCF_013393565.1). Lineage (NCBI taxonomy): Bacteria > Bacillati > Bacillota > Bacilli > Caryophanales > Bacillaceae > Virgibacillus > Virgibacillus sp. The sequence continues at coordinate 23,048 of NZ_JABXHF010000063.1, read as the reverse complement.
TATAAGTATAGTCTTTATGCACTATAGATTTATTTTTTTCTAAGCATTAAAAGCTTCTAACATCCAAATATGTTTTTCCAAAGATGCTTTTATACCAATAAACAAGTCGCTTGTTGGTTGATCTTCTGTTTCTTCTGCAACTTCAATAATTTCATTCGACTCATTTACAATTTGTTGAAAATCAAGCACTAACTGGGCAACCATTTCATGATCAGATTCATTTCCAACCGCTTCGTGGATCGTAGCAGCCTCGAGATAGCCTTTTAATGAAGATAGTGGTTTCCCTTTAATGGTTAGCACTCGTTCTGCGATTTCATCAATGTAACTTGCTGCTTCATCATAATACTCTTCGAACTTTTCATGTAATGTAAAGAAATTAACCCCGTTCACATACCAATGATAATGGTGTAATTTTGTGTAAAGAACATTCCAGTTGGCTAATTGTTTGTTTAATGCGTCTATTAATTGTTGATTCATCTAATATCTCTCCTTCTGTGTTTGTTCAATTTATATTATACACTTTTTCATTATTTTTATCAAATAATATTATCATTTAATAACAATTATAATTTAATCAAAGTATATTCTTTTTTTACAGTTTTCCCAACGAAGTCTTATTCTATTAGTATCCTTTTTCTGGATATTTTTTCTGCGCACCTACCCATTGCTGCCCGTTTTCCCAAATCTCTTTTTTCCAAATAGGAACAACTTGTTTAATGCGTTCAATAGCATATTCATTTGCTTCATACGCAGCTTTTCTATGCGGTGAAGAAACAGCAATTAAAACAGCAATATCTGAAATGTGTAACTCTCCAATTCGGTGAACAATTGTTACTCTGATACCGGGCCATTTCTCTTCCATTTCTGCTCCAACTTCTGCTAATTTTTTTTCTGCCATAGGAACATAAGCTTGATATGATAAATAAAGGGTTCGAACACCATGTGTCCATTCTCTAACATTCCCTGTAAATACTGTAACTGCTCCAGCATGGGGGTGAAGCACATAATCCATATAAGGTTTAACTTCAATAGGTTCTGATACAATAGCAAACGGCTTTAGCATGATGCTTCCCCTCCACACCATTCCCATAACCACTTATCTAATGCAGACAGGTTCTCTCGTGATCTAATTTTGGGAAAAGAAATAGATTTATTTTCTACACCTACCACTAATACGATATTATTCAATCGCTTTAATTCATCCCATTCTACTTCATTTCTCACTAACACAACTTTTGATCCAGCTTCTTCTTTAAATCCTTCTATAAGTAATATATCAGGTTGATCCATGGAAGCTAGTTTTTTTAAGCGCTCAAAACTTGGAGTTTCATTTAACATTATTTGTACCGTTCCACCGCCAGACACAATGGACAAATCAGCACCACTTTGAAAAAATTGCATGGAGTCTGTATTTTCATCTGGCATTTTCAAACTTCCGTGCTCTCCATGATGGCCATGTTGTTTTATAACCGAAACAGAAAATCCTTTCGTTTTTAATAATTGGACCCAGCGAGAAACTAGGGTAGTTTTTCCGCTATTTTTAAAACCTACTACATGCAAAATTTTCATAAACGCCACACAGCCTCCCCTTGTTCCATGCCTAAAAGCAAAATATCTACCTGCATCCCTTTTTGATATCCACTAGAACCACTAGGCAAAACAATCAAACAATTTCCGCGTGCTATGGAAGATACTGCATTCGATTTATTAAAACCCGCTGGCTTAGCTACTACACCTTGTTCTGTCATCTCCCACACTCCACGAATAAATCGAGTAAATGGATTTTTCTTGATAAAGTCTTCTCCTAATTGAGCTTCTATAGAGGGCAAATACGGCTCGCTACTACCCATCATTGTTAAAATAGCTGGTCTAGTAAACAATTCAAACCCTGTAAAACAAGCAGAAGGGTTTCCCGATAAACCAAACAAAAGCTTATCGCCTTTAGTCGCAACGGTTGTAACACTTCCCGGACGCATCATCACTTTATCAAACAACACTTCTGCGCCTAATCGATCGTAAATCGCCGGTAAATAATCATAATCACCAACAGATACCCCACCAGTTGTAATAAGTATATCTGTTTCTTGTAAAGCTTGTGCCATTACTTGGGTACATTTTTGTGAATTATCTGACATGATACCATAATAATGACCTACAATTCCTAATCTATCTAGTTGCGCTTGAATCATTGGCCCATTAGAGTTTCGTATTTTTCCAAGCTGTAGTTGCTCCGTTACATCCAACAATTCTGTTCCTGTTGCAAGCAAACCTACAACTGGCTTTTTAGACACATCCACTTCTGCATAGCCAAAGGTCGCAAGCAAGGCAATTGTACCTGGGTGAATTTTCGTACCAGACTTTATAAGCACTTCCCCTCTTTCAACATCTTCTCCTTTAAACGAGACGTGATCGCCAGTTTGAAGTGGCTCTTGTAATGTAAATCCGTCTATCATCTTTGTCGTCTTTTCTAACATAACAATAGCATCTGCTTGTTCTGGTAAGATGGCGCCCGTCATAATTCGATATGCTTCCCGCTTACCAATGGGTACATTTGGCACTGTCCCTGCTCCAATTTCCCCTATAACTTGAAAAGAAATGGGATGATGAGCTGATGCACCTTTCGTATCTTTTGATCGGATAGCATAACCGTCGTATGCAGAACGGTTAAAAGGTGGCACAGCATGACTCGCAACAATGGGTTCCCTTAGAATTCGACCATTCGCTTTACTTAAGTTTACTTTTTCTATTGGTAACGGTTTAATTTGCTCCATCACGTACTGTATTGCTTGTGAAACGGATATTGGGCTTCTTCTCTCTATCACTAGTCCTCCCCCTCTTTCCTACGCATTTTCAACCAAATAACTGATGATACAACTTCCGACCTTTAGATATTTCTTTTAAACCATGAATAAATAACCTACCATTTTCAAATAAAATACAACGATAGGATGCAATGTAGAATTCAATAAAAAAGTCAGTGATGCGATACTCGATACCTAGCCTTTTCACTACTTGCTCACCATCAGATATAGTAAGCTTTCGTTTTTCATTAGGAATAACTTGTACCGTATCTCTACCACATAAAACTGCAAAATTCGTTTGTTCCTGTTTTTCCAATGCTGGATAGGTAGCTTGTGAAGAGCATGTTAAACAATCATCTTTTTTCAATCGAGATATTCCCGCCTCCACAAAGGTATTATCCCACAGATCAAAATGAAATAATTGGCTTCGTAGTTTCTCTTTATTTCCAGTCAACCATTTTAAAGCTTCTGCACTTTGATTCGCGGCTACCATACTTACGACTGGAGCAATTATTCCTGTAGTATCACATGTTTGTGTTACAGTTGGTAGTATAGGAAGTAAACACCGAAAACAAGCTGTCGTTTGCGGTACAAATGGAAACATTACCCCAGTACTTCCCACACAAGCACCATATATCCAAGGTATTCCACGCTTCCAAGCGGCATCATTCATTAAAAGACGTGTTTCAAAATTATCTGTTGCATCCATAATAATATCTGCGTCTGAAATGAGTTGTTCTAACAAAGGCCCATCTACGTGATCAAGAACAGTTAAAATGGTTGCATCTTCTCTAACTTTTTGTAAGCTCCTTTTAGCAGCAACTACCTTCGGAACGCCCTCTCGAGCATCCCGTTCTGTAAACAATTGCTGTCGTTGCAAGTTTGACATTTCTACGTAATCACGATCAGCTATTGTTAGCGTTCCCACACCAGCACGTATTAACGTCTCTGCTATATGTGTACCTAATGCCCCACACCCAATCATAACAACATGCGCAGATGCTAACATGGCTTGTCCGTGTTCTCCAATTGGTAAAAACAAAATCTGACGTGCGTATCTCTCTTTCATTGTACCCCTCCTTACTAGATCAGCTAGCAAGACAAACCATCCATTCATACAACACATTTGTTTTTTATCATATGCTCTTTCTTGACCTTTTTACAACGAAGCAAAGAACAAAGGCGCAAGCGCCCGTTTAGCAACGTAGCGAGTGGAACGAATCAACTGAGATAAAGGAATCACGGTGAGGCACGAACCGATGATGACTTATCATAGGGCGATGAAGCCGGACGTAGCTATTCGGTTATTTCCTTATTCACTAGCTCCTCACTTTACTTTCTTAATACTATAAACCAAAAAATTCTTATATTTTCCTATAGTGTAAAAGTAAGCAAATAAATTGCTATCTACTTTTCCGTGTGATATTTTTGCATAACATAGTGCAAAATTAAGTACGATTAACAGTGTTTTAACATGTATGATACTTAAAACAACAACGATGATAAAGTCATTTTGTTATACTCATATTCTACGTGAAAAATGAAATAGTTAGCAAGGTGTTTTATTCTTTACACAGCGGGAGGTATGTTATGAGTAAATTAAATTATTACTCTCCGTCATCTCAAGAAAAGCTAACCGTGTTACAAAAGTATGCAAACGTAGAAAAGGACCTAGAAAAAAATGAAACCCTTTTCACTTCTGATGATATCGTCCATTCCTTTTACATTGTTCTACTTGGAAAAATTATGCTTCATAAACCAACAGCAGATGGACGAGAATTTACAATTAGAATATGTAAACAAGGGGATTTAATTGGAGAGCCTCATTTTTTAACCGCCCCTACAAAACACTTACTACATGCGACAGCCGTAGAAAGAAGTAAAATTATCACTATATCTATAGAAAAATTACCTGAACTTTTTTCAAATGAGAGCAAATTTATGCTATACCTATTTCAAGATGTATCCAAAAATGCAATTCGTGACCAGATGAAATTACGCGATTTAGTGATGTATGGAAAAAAAGGGGCTCTTTATGCTACGTTAATTCGTCTCGCTAACAGTTATGGGCAGACGAAAGAAACCGGCATCCTAATTAATACGTCGCTTACGAATCAAGACTTAGCCAACTTTTGTGGCACTTCACGAGAAAGTATTAATCGATTATTAAGTGATTTGCGCAAAAATAACATTATTTCTATTGAAAATAATAAGATACTCATTCATCAGTTAGCATATTTAAAAGAAACCATCCATTGTGAGGAATGCCCCATTGATATTTGCACAATTCATTAATATGGAATACCTTTTTTATTACTTCACACTTCTACAATTATTCTATTGCAGCTATAAGGAACGCACCTAAATTCATCCCGGAAACAGGGAACATGTTTCCGGGATATATCTCACTAAGTCGTCAAGGCATATATTACTTTTGAGACATTTTTGCCATAGGAACTTAGTAGTAAAGCTACGTTGTTCTAACCTTATTCTTTTTCCTTTTTCTCCGTATCGTCGTCCTCCATTAAATCGTTGGTTGCATTTTTAAATTCCTTTAAGGTGCTTCCAGCAGCTTTTCCTAATTCAGGTAGCTTTGAAGGTCCAAATATAATTAACGCAATAACTAATATTAAAATCAACCCTGGTATACCAATACTTGAAAACATACAAATCACTCCTTTTAAATTTCTTACTTTAAATAAACATTTTCATTAAAGCTGTGCAACAGAACTTATTTATGCGCTATACCCTTGATCTCTTCCATATAAAAGGGAATAAACATTTTGAAAAATGAATCCGAGAATTTATGTTGATGTTGCTTAAATATGACACCCAAACAAGGCGCTAAATATTTATCATACATTTCCTTACGTGCGTCCGCTAATTCGATAACAAGTTCATTATCCCCTTTTTCAAGTGCAACTGCTTCTTCCTTTAATGTAGCTGTAATAAAGGCGGTTAAACTACCAATATGATCAGGGAAAGCTTCACGCTCTAATGGATAATAAAACCCCAGCTTCTCATATGCTCCAATTAAACAAAGTAAATCTTGTTTCGTATCCAATTCCACTGTTTCTGATTTTTCACGGTAACTGGACATATATGGAGGAACAAAATATATACCAGGAATAGAAAAATAATTATCATGCCATATTTTCGTTTCTTTTCGGTCATAACAAGCATGGAATGGAAATTCATTTAGAAGACGCTCCGGCAACTGATTCATTGTCTGTTCATAATTATCCCAATCACCATACCAAATATGGGTAAATATTTGCGCTAGAATAAGTTTCCCGTAAGTTTCTTCTTGTGCTGTGAGCAATACCGCCACCCCCGCATAATAATTTTAGTTTTTTTTCACAATGTCTACATACATATCTAACTGAGCCGGAGAACCACCTACTTCATCAAACAGAACACCATGAGCAAAATTGGGGTCAACTTCCGTTAATTGATTTACGACAAAGCCTTCTGCACGACCTCCAGGAAAACCCGATTCTTCATGCATGACTGTATTAAACCTAAATGGCGTATGATTATACGTTGGTAAGTTTGCTTCTTTTTTCTGATCAATCGTTTGCGGTGTGGCACCATATCCAGTTTGCCCCATATTATATGCTGCACCAATAACGCCTGGAGCAATACCTCCTGTAACATAAACCGTCCCCTCTAGTGATACATTCCCTTTTTTAATCACTACGGCGTCTCCTGATTTAATGTCCTGTTTTTTTGCATCAACTGGATTTATCCAAATGTAATTATCTGCTCGAACTTCTCGCAACCAAGCACTGCTAATATTTCGATACGTACCCATATTTCTTGCTTTCCAATTAATAAATTGTAATGGTTGCCTCACATCTACATCTTTTTGATTATACGCTTGAATATTTCTGTACATCGGCATTCCTTCAAAATACTTACCATCAAACGAATTTTTACCAGCTGCAACTCCCTCATCATAAAAATCTACTTGCCCACCAAAACTATACTTCAAATGATTACTCTTATACTCATTACCAGCCTCTTCAAATCGACCACCACGATTCAAAACGTATACTACCTTAGCCCACTCTTCTGGTTTCACTGCTCGTTGCCACTTTTTCAAGTCAAAAAACTTCCCTAAAGCTTTTTTTCTCGCATTTTCAAAAATGGTCATTTCCCTTTTCACTGCATCAGGCACAGGTTTCCCATCATAGGCAATGTTTGCGACTCGCTTCAAATAATAATCCTCTTCACTATGCAGTGAACTGCCATCGGGAAATGCTTCATCCCCGTAACCAGGCAACTCCATCCGTTTAGCTAGTTCAATGACACTATTTTCAAATGAACGGACATCCGGGAAAACACGAGTTACTGGTTGATAAACGCTTGCCAATTTCGTCGTTATATTTGGGTAAATAGCTTCTCTACCCCACCGCTCTAAATAAACCGTATCTGGTAAAATAAAATCAGCATATTTGGATGTGTCACCAATTTGTACATCGGAGGCTACATATAAAGGTAAAATCTCTGGATCTTTTAATGCCTGCTCTTGAATTTGCCCATTAGGCGCCGATAATACGGGTGACATACGATGCGTGACTAACGCCTTCAATGGATATGGGTACTGATCTAATGCGCTTGGTAATACATCTCCAACCGTTTGTGGGCTAAAAGGAAACCAAGGACGTTTTGCCGGATAGCCATCTTTTTCAAATAAGGTAGAATCTTCGTATTTAAATTGATTTCTTGCAATTCTCACTCCCCATGGCGCACGTCCATTTGGGACAGTTAATAAGTCATATTTCCCTTCAAATTCCTTATAAAATGCTCCAGTAGTAATGTTTCCACCTTTCCAATCATAAGAGCCAATCAAATGGTTTAAAATCGCAATTAAACGTTGATTGTAATACCCATTTTCATGCATCGCCGGCCCTCTGTAAGCCATAACTGCTGAACGCTTGCCGTACGATGTAAATGAACGTGCAAGTTTAACCATTTGTTCTTTTGGAATTGTAGTAATGGATACATATTCCTCTAATGTTTTTTCCATTACTCTTTCTTTATACAGTTGAAAAGCTGATTTAACCTTTATACCATTAATAGTTGTATCCACTTCCAATTTGCCAGATTTAGCTTCAATATGTGAAACTGGCTCTCCATTCTCCATTACAACAAACTGTTCTTCTGTTCCTATGTTAATATCACTGGCACGTAATTTAGGACGCTTTGGATCAGACATGTTCACCAAATGTGTGGCATCACTCCAAGTCGGTTCTTCATCCCTCGCTGCAGTTTCTTTATTTGGATTTGTTAAATAGTCCCCATCATACCATTGTTGTTCAATAATAATTCGCCCGAGTGCTAATGCTAATGCGGCGTCTGTACCTGGTTTAATCGGAAGCCACATTTGCGCTTTTTCAGCTGTTTTACTAAATCGCGGATCAACAACAGCCATTTGCATTCCATTCTCAATGGCATTGGTCAACTTGGGAGCGAGCCAAGTAGGTCCTTTATTCGCAACCATCGGATTCGTTCCCCATACTAACAGAAACAATGAATGATCCACATCGGCATATTGACGTTTTTTTGCCTTTTCTCCTGCATACGAACGTGTATTTCCTACTACCGAACTTATACCACAGATTCCACCATGATGATAATAGTTATTACTTCCTAGACTACGCAAGATAAAACGCTCCATAAAATCACGTCGATCACCAATCATAAAAGCTATTTGGTTTACTTTTGGCCCAAAATCAGGATGTTCCGTATCAATTAACACGTCTTTATATTTTTGATCAAAATCATTAAAGGTCATTTCTTCTTGTTTTACTTTTTCCCAATCTTGCATCACTTCTTCTTGTGGAGCATGTGCAGCTAATTCCTTTAATCCTGGCGTACTTAAAGTTTTGCTGCCATTTACAATTTCGTCATATGCTTCTTCCCAAGAAACCGTTTGCCACTTTCCACTACCACGAGCCCCTACTCGTCGTAATGGTTGTTTCACTCGATAGGAATCGTAAGCCGTTTGCATACCAGCTTGCCCTTTTAAACAAATACGACCACCCCGAGCTCCACGACCCCCTTTTTTAACATCACCTGTCCCTTTAATCGCATCATCTACAGACGTCTGATAAGCAATAGCTCCATAGGGTACCATATTTAGAGGACTGTATTGGTTTCCAGCTATTTTTCGAATCATGGAAGTGTAAGGTCCCGCTTGATTTCCTTCTGTTATATAAGCTTTAATTGTACAAAATGTATTACACTGTTCACATGTTGTAAAAATAACATTTTCAGCACCATAATCCTGGTAATCTGTACCGTACCCATGCCCCTCATTAAACCAAACGCCATTCACTACTTGTTTCACTGGTCCAATGAAAGAAGGACCAATTACAGCAACTGCACCAAATGCCCCCATTGCTTTTAAAAATTTCCGTCGATCCATGCGCTTATCTTCCATTTTGATCCCCCATTTCACTTACATCATCTGCTTGGTCAAGCGGAAGTAATCGATCAGCAATCGTAAAAATAAGCAATCCCATTGCTACAATTCCAACACTTACAAGCCATTCATTATAGGTTGGATAGTAGTCACCTGCTGGCATTCCCTCCATAATCGGAACTATTTGCGATGGGACAACAATATTGAATCGAACACCAATGATTCCAATTACGACAAGTATAGCAGCGATAAGTAGCGCATTTATATTTTTAGCTGTCTTTTTATAATAAACGAGAAATATAGGAACAACAGAGCCAAGAAACACTTGTATCCCCCAAAACGACCAGCTATAGGAACTTCGCATCATCGTTTGTAATGATAATAAATGAGAATCTGCTAAACTGTATAGAGCTACTAAATAATCATAGAATTGAAGTAATAAATCAATAAACAAGAAAGCGATCATTACTTTTGCTAGCCCAATTACCATGCCTTGATCAATTGGCTGTTTCAATGCTTTACTCCTAATGATATATATGGCAAGTAGTAGCGCTGTTCCTGAAACCATTGCAGACACAACAAAGATAATTGGAAAAATACCGCTGTTCCAAGAAGACCGAGCACTAACAACTGCAAATATAGCTCCAGTCCCTCCGTGTACACCTAAAATAGCTAATGGGATGCCGATTGTGCCTAATATTTTCATCCAACGGTGATCGCGCTTTTTCGTATAGTCATTAATAGTGCTATTTTTAAACGTTAAGAGCCGGGCTATCTTGCCTTTTAAACTATTGTAAGTGGCTAAACGAACAAAATCTGCTCGCATAGCAACATATAATTCTACCGTTAATAAAGTAATATAAATGACATAAAATCGCATCTCCCAGGCAAGGATACTCGTTACATTCCAGTGAACCAAGGCACTAAATGCACGCTCTGGCCTTCCTAAATCCATTAATACAAAAGTTAATGCTACAATCATACAAACAATAGCAGTAAATAAAGCCATCTTGCCTACTTTTTCATAACGCTCCATACCAAAAACAAAAATCATAGTTGAGAGCAAAAACGAACCTGCACTTAAACCAACAAAGAAAATATAGAATGCGATCCAAGCTCCCCATGGAGTTATAGAAGAAAGATTTGTCGTCGTTAAACCAAGCCACAATCGTTCAACAATAAAATAAGCACCTATAGCAAATAATACACATAAAATTCCGACCCACCATTTAAACCATATTGATTGCGTTTTCTTTGATTTATAATGGGATTGCTTCGCTTCATTTGCAACCGTTGACATTTTAATCCCTCCTTACTTTAGATAAATTACATTTGGACCTGCTCCCAAATCGCTCTTTAAACGAAAAGCTCTTGGACTATTAGCAAGTTTTGATACTGTGCTATTTGGATCATTTAAGTCTCCGAAAAAACGCGCATCTCCAATACATGTTTCTACACATGCAGGCTCTTCGCCTCTTTCTAAACGATGCAAACAAAAATTACATTTCCGTACAGTGCCAATTGGCGTCTTTTTTGGCTCCCGTTTGCCACGTTCAATTCCGTATTCTGGGCTAGTTACATCATTAAATCCTAACATCTCATCTTCATAACTTTCACCAAAATCATATGACCGTGCACCGTACGGACAAGCAACAATACAATACCTGCAGCCAATGCAACGGTCATTATCAATTGTTACAATTCCGTTATCCAATTTAAACGTTGCTCGAACTGGACAAACCTGAACACATGGAGGATTATCACAATGCATACAAGGCATTGGTAAGTTTACTTTCGATAAATGCGGAAATTCTCCGACTTCTCTTTCTAAAACAACATTATACGAAATTCCAGGAGGGGTTCTATTCTCTGCCTTACATGCAACCGTACAAGAATCACAACCAACACATTTCTGAAGGTCAATAACCATGCCCCATTTCACACCTTTATTCCCTTTTGTATGAGGTGCTTCTTGCGCAACATGTTCGCCAAACTCTTTCATCAGAGAAGCATGATATTTTTTATGAAACGATTGAATATCCAACTGACCTGCAACAACTTTTCTAGCATCGTCTGCCATATCTAATCCAAGTTTCGTATTATAAGGAGAATTCGCTAATTCTTCGCTGGCATTTGACAGCCGTTCATCCACAATTTGATTAAAGTCATCTTCCAGCAGTTGTTTTAAAAACACCTCTCCCACCCCTTTCACTTTTCTTTCTTCGATTGTAAAGCACTAGTAGGTAATGGTGGTGTAACATTTATCACACTTTTTCCAATTGTGATAAATTCGTCAAATTAAAGTAAATTTATGGTGTATCCAAATCAACTGTAGAAAAAATTATGGTTGTGGAAATGTGGCAACATACGCGGTACGCCATAAAAGCTTGGACTAAATAAAATTGGAAAACAAAAGAAGAGCGAAAACTGTAAGCCATGCTTTATTTTCAAATGACATGTTAACATCATAATTTTGAAATGGTATGGCCTTGCTCACGCTCATCTGCATATCGTTAACTGTTCGCCCTATCTTAGGACAGTTTCGTCTCTATACGTCATTCATTAAGATGATTGAAAAGGAAGGAGCAAAAAACGGATTATTTGTTTTACATATTTGGAAATAATCAGCAAGATAGTTGTAAACACGAACATGATCGGTATACTTAGATATGCTGGAAGTGATATATCAGGTGGAAAAATAATTTCAATTTGAGTTAGACCTATAGTGCGCAGAACACTACCACTTATTCCAATAATGACACTTACAATTAAACCAATGTATAACACACTAAAAACAAGTAAAGCTAACGCGGCGAAAAAGCGGTAGAAGAAGATCATTTAAAGAACTTCCTTTACAATTCGTATTGCACTCGAGCTTTTAGCAATCGTATACTGTTCAGTATAATACAATGTATTAATTTCACAGTTTTCCCCCAAAACAACATGCTCGCCACGAACGGTATTAGCTTGTGTGTGTGTTAGTTGAATATTTTTTCCAGTTATCAACTCACTTACAAGCCGACTAGAAAATGAAAAGCCTTTTTTTATAAGCAGTTTTTCTACATTCATTTTCCCAATATGACACGTATATTTCATAATGATCTCTCCATGCTCTGCTTCTAAATGATCCACTCTAATTTTGCCACGAACAAATATATCTTTCGTTTGTATATGTTTTGCGCTTAACGTTCCTGTAACAATTAACTCCTCAAGCTTTGCTCGATTCATTGTTAAATGACCACCACTTTTTAATTTTTTCATTTGCACAACATCATCAATAATACAGCTGCCTACTATAGTTGCTTCATGCGCTTTTATAGCTTCACAAAAGCGGTGATGACCTTGTGCAGTAATAGTACGTGCAAAAATTGGTTCTAATTGTTTACTTTGACCAATGAAACGAATGTTTTGATTCACCAATTAATTCAACTCCTATATATTTTAATAAATAAACTATATAGCATGTGAACTAATATTACAATAAAAAAAGAGCCCTTTAAGAGCTCTTGGATACTATTTTATTCATTAATTGATTTACTTCATGTAGAATCGTCGCCAGTTCTTTCAGTTGATGAGGGGGATACTTTGCAAAGGTTTTTTGCACATATTTATCCCCTTCAGATGTTAGCTGCATCCTAACGACACGCCGATCCGTCGTATCCCGTACGCGCGTAATTAACCCCGTCTTTTCCAACTTGTCGCACATGGATGTTACTGCTCCGGGCGTGACGCCAGCAAATGATGCAATTTCCGCTGCTTTTAATCCCCCACTCGTTTTTAATTTAATCAGCAACACGATTTGTGACGGTGGCAATTCTCCATTAGATGCTAACACATCCATAAACTGCTTCGATTTATATTGAATGTCTACAATCTCATGCATGATTGTTTCTATATTGCTCATTCGATCACTGCCTATTAGTTAATTTAATAGCTAAATTATATTATATGTAAACATAAAAATCCAATAACAAAAAACTTATAATCTAGTGATTATTTAATAAAAACAGTTCTTTTCCATTCTATTAAGTACCTACTTATAACAGGGACGCCAGTTCTATCTATAATTTGGTTTTTCCAAAAGGCTATAGAGCCAATCAATGCCTTCTTGCACAAATTGTTTAGAGGGGGTGAAATGAGGTGTATGCTCTAATATGAAATAGATGCCATTCATACCGGCGAGCTCTTTTATAAAATGCTGGACTTTAAGATATTTTTGACCTTCCTCCTGTGTCGGATGGATCGGTAGCCAAAAATACTTTTTGTCTTTACATGCAACATGATGTAGATGTACTACTTTAATATGTTCCTCCATTTAGAGATATAAGATAGCGCTTTTTCTTTTGCTCCCAGTAAATAATCTCCAATATCGATACAGAGCTTTATGTCGTATTTGAACCATCTTTCAACGGAAAAATGATGGAGTAATTCGATATTTGCAGGAGAACGATTAAACCCTAGCTTTGGTTCACAAACAATTGGGATATCATACTTCAATTGTAAATGTTGTAACCGCCTTAAACCACTTTCCATTTTTACCATCATTTGTTCTTCAACCTTAGATTTAAAATAAGGAAAATGAACCAATACATATTTCGCTCCTAACTTAGACATCCAATTTATTTCCTCTTCAAACTGTGACCAAGCAACTTCCGGCTCTATGTTAACATACTGCAAAAGGTCATATTTGCTTCTAGTTCGATATAACGGAGAATGTAAGCCAAAGCTGAACCCGTGTCTATCCTTTAAAGACTTAAATTTTTCAAAAGCTGTTTGGTCAGAAAATTCTCCTATCTCTATATGATCAACGAAGTCATATGCAAACAGTTCATATAACTTCGAAGAATTTGTTAGTATCGTACTACCAGAAATTCCGCAGTGATACATCTAAAACCCCCCCCTTTTTTAGAGCTTATCTATTATTTATAATCATAAAATAAAAGGCAGTTTTGCAATGTATTAATCATTTTAAACTTCTTATAGTCAATTAAAGGCAATAACCAATACAGGAAGGTTATTGCCTTTATGAAACGAATTATCCAATCATTTTCTTCTCTTTACGTACTAGTGCCATGATTCCAGCAACTAAATAAACAACTCCGCCAAAACTCCCAAAAAACATCGTCAGAAAGGTTCCCCCTATTGCAGTAATAAGTAAGATAACCCCTGCTATCTTTGGTTTTTTATTTCCGACAAGCAAGAAGATGGAAATCAAACCAAAAATAACACTAACGATAGAAACAATTAACATGGTTGTAGCAGCAGACTCCACTGTCTGGGATAGATCTTCTGCACTTACCTCATTAGTTCCTTCTTCTTGTAAAACTTCTTCAAACAGCTGTTGTATTTCGCCGCTATCTGCTGACAAATACGTTGCAGATCCAAAAAGTAAAATTCCAAAAAGTAAAATTCCGATAACCGTAAAAACTATTTCTCCTGTTCGTTTCATAGTTAAGCCTCCAATAATTTTTTGTAAAAAACAAATACAGTCATATAGACATATGTATAGGAATCCATATAACCAACCATTTGTAGTTTAAAAAGCTATCTACATGTCCGGTTGATATCAAAGCAATGAAACATCCCCCCCTTTATGAAAGTGAATATCCATTTAATTCTTATACGAATAAGCGATGTATTTAGTTTCAAAAAACAAAAAAATTTTACTTTATGTTGCTAGATTAATTTAACATATTTCTATAGCTTTAACGCAAGATAAATGTAACAACTTTTTTGTTGCAAATCGTTTTAGTATTGCTTTTTATTCATGATTACAACAGACAAGCTATAGCCAATGGTAAGCCAAATAATAACGACGAAGGGAAGCATCATGAGCGTTTGATTCAACATCTTCTCTGTAAAGACAACACCTAATTCATTTAGTTTGCTCAGCATAAAAATGATCAGTGCTCCAGGAATAACATAGCCTAGAATTAAAAACATCCGCGCTTTTTCAGCTCCAAATTTCAACAGTAATAAGATAGAGTTCGTTCCAAATATTAAAGCTACAGAGGCACTTAAAATTATCATTTGCCCCATTTCTTTTATAACCATTTTACTAGACAATGTCATTTGAAAAATTACTGTTGCCAAACTCCCTAAAACAATAGAAAGGGTAAGCCCAATCAGTGTGAACAAAAGCAGTGTCACAAACTTTCCTTTTACAATATCTTTACGATCTATAGGAAGTGCAATAGCAAACTGCTCCCATTTACTATTATGATCGATAGCAAAAGACGTCGTGGTCATCATACTGCACACGATTGTACCCGTAACAATAAAACCTATAAAACCTTGTGTCGGAACAATAGCAAGCGCAAGAATGAGCATCATCATTAATAACCCTTTTCCGTTATTTAATACATTATAAACATCTTTTAACACTAATCCCTTCATTTCATTTCTCTCCTTTAATATAAATCGCCATCATGTCATCAATAGACAATCCATCTATAGTTAACTCTGGGTATGCCTCTTTCATTCCAGGTGCATCTTTGATCACAACCTCACAGAGTGAGTTAGTTTTATGATAAGCAAAAATGACATTCTTAGGAATATATTGTAACTGCTTTTCTGAACAGCGTATTATCCCATACTTGTACAACAATTCATCTTTGTCTAACTGTAATATAATTTTCCCATCATGAATCATAACTATATAATCCGCTATTCGCTCAAGATCATTAGTGATATGAGAGGATATCAAAATGGAATGTTCTTCATTTTGAATAAACTCCAAAAACAAATCCAACATTTCCATACGTGCAGACGGATCTAAGCCACTAGTTGGCTCATCTAAAATTAATAGTTTAGGAGAATGCGCTAAACCAATAATGATATTTAATTTCATCTTCATCCCTTTGGAATAATTCCCTAACAATTGACTTTTATGGAGTTTAAAGCGATCAAGCAGTTGAAAATATTATCTGAGTCCCAAGATTGAAAAATGCCTTTTAAAACTTTGTCAATCTTTATTGCATTTATTTTTTCATAAAAATTGATTTCATCATATACAACCCCAATTTCTTCTTTAATGGCTTTATTTAAAGTTTTCCCAAAGAAAAGAACTTCTCCCTCATCTTTTTCCATAACATCCATCATAAGTTTAATCGTGGTTGTTTTGCCAGCACCATTTTCACCAACGAGACCAACAATTCTTCCCTGAGGCACTGTAAAATTTAACCCTTCTATGCGAAGTGTTCCTATTTCTTTTTTTAGGTTTTTAACTTCTATCGCCTTCATGTATATCTTCTCCTTGATTAAAATAGTCTAATAAATCGTGCACTTGGTTGATACTAACGTCTATTTTTCTAGATATTTTAATAACTGCATGTAAATGTTGTTCTAGTTTCTTGGTCATTTCTTCTTCAAAAAAAACATGGCAATTCTCAGAAATGAATGAACCCTTAGCTGGTATCGTTTCTATAAAACCTTCTTTTACAAGTTCATCATAAGCACGCTGCACGGTAATTACACTAATACGTAATTGCTTCGCTAAAGCGCGCATGGAAGGGATGGGACTCCCAGGTTCTAAATCTCCCTCTGATATTTGTTTTTTAATTTGTTCAATAATTTGCTCATAGATTGGCAATTGACTATTTTTTATTATAAAAATATCCATCCATTCACCACCAAGTGTAATAACTGTACTTATTCAATAAGTACAGTATAGATTCATTTTTTATTAAAAGCAAGTCTCGATGACGAGGCACACTCAAATGGTTGCTTATATAATAACTTCAAATATTGTTCCTCTACTAGATACAATCTAAAGCAAGTCGGAAATTGTATTATTCGTGTAGACAGCAACCTACCAAAAATTATTACTAGGATGTTTAGCGTGGGGAGCAGGAAAAATTTTTATTCTTATATTAGGTATGGTTTAAATGAAGGAAAGCAACGAAGGATTCATAATATTTTATTACTCCACAAATGTGACCAAAATAAAACGCATGGAAAAGGAAGTAATGATAAGGAATTTAATGGGGTTGTAGGACAATTAAAAATGTGACCACTTTCCAGTAATAAATAAACAAGAAACCGATTAAAAACAGAAAAATAACTTGGAAAGATACATTTTATTCCTTTCTTTGACTTACAAATATAATACTTTGACAGATTTTTCAAAGAAATGAACATAAAACTTATCTCTGATCCATAGGATATAAGTCAACAAAAAAATGGAGCAACTGTTATAAGCAGAAACTCCACTTTTATCCATTATGCTTATTTTAAGTACATATCAATAACCATTCTACCTTGAATCGTTCCATCTTCCATTTCTTGAAAAATATCATTAACTTCTTCTAACTTACGAGGTTGAACAACTGGTACTACTTTTCCTTCTGCACCGAACATAAATGCCTCTTCTAAATCTTTTCGAGTTCCGACCAACGAGCCGATGATTTCAATGCCGTCTAGCACACTCTTGATAATGTCTAAATCCATTTTCTCAGGAGGCAAGCCAACATTAACGACTTTGGAGGTTGGACGTACAGCATTAACGGCTTGATTAAATGCCGCTTTCGATACAGCTGTCACAACTGCTGCATGAGCTCCACCGATTTCCTTTTGAATCACTTCATCAACATTAGCAACGTTTTTTACGTTGTATGTTACGTCAGCGCCAACCTCTTTTGCCAGCTGTAATTTATCGTCATTAATATCAACAACGATAACTTTCGCATTAAAAACCCGTTTTGCGTATTGGATAGCGAGGTTTCCAAGCCCTCCAGCTCCAAAGATAACGATCCATTCACCAGGGCTTACATTAGATACTTTTATTGCTTTATAAGTAGTTACACCTGCACATGTTATACTTGTCGCTTGCTGTGGATCTAGACCTTCTGGTACCTTCACTGCATAATCGGCTGCAACAATACATTGTTCAGCCATGGCTCCATCAACACTGTAACCAGCATTTTTTACATCCCGACAGAATGTTTCTCGACCAGTCACGCAATATTCACAAGAGCCACATCCTTCAAAAAACCACGCTACACTGACACGATCCCCTACGTTTAAAGATGTTACATCATCTGCAATTTCTTTTACGATACCTACACCTTCATGCCCTAAAACACGTCCAGGAACTTCCCCGAAATCACCTTTAGCAACATGTAAATCAGTATGGCACACACCACAATATTCAATATCTACAAGCGCTTCACCAGTTTCTAACGAACGCAACGTAACATCTTTCACATCAACAAGCTTGGTTTTTTCAGAACTTACAACTGCTGCTTTCATATTTAACCCCTCCATCACACTAATATGATAACCTTTTCACAAAGATTAGGATTCTATTATATGATGGTGTTTCCTTAATTTCAAGTTTTACCCAAAAACATTTTAGTTTAGCAACTATTTATTCATTAATTCGCCCATCTAATATGCGAATTTGCTGTTGTGTACGTCAATTGTTCCTTGTTCTGCTAATTCCATGTAAATTTTTTTATATATTTAGAAAGAACACGCTTCTTCTACTTCTATTTGACTTTGTATATTATGAAGGGCAATTAAAAGGATGCACATACTCAAACTTTTTCGTTTGTATAGCAATTTAATAAGTTGCAACAATATTTATGATGGAAAACTCTCTAGAGTAAAGGTTTCGACTATTCACCCAAATGCAGACATCATTCTATTTGAAAAATATTGGGTAGAGGAAAAGAAATCTGCAAAGAAGAAAGAATAGGCGAAGCAAAAAAGGAACTGCATCTACAGCTCCTATTAGTACTACTATTTTTAAAACTAAAAAGCCTGACGGTGTGATCATAGTGGACTATGACAACAGAAAACGTTCTTTTACAAATAGGGAATAGTTTAAGGCGAACGACCCTAATTGTAAGATGGTTGCCTTTAGCCAATTTTTTAAGTGAAACATGCGCATGGATGAAATGCTAATACGAAAGAATAAAAACTAATCTATTTAACTTTTACATCAAATATGAACGTTGCTTCTCCATCCTCCCATGTTGCTTGCACTTCTTAAATATAGACACCCATTTCTGCTGGAACAGTAATTTTGTTATCTTTTATAGTAACTTCGTTTGTTTCTCCATCTTTGGTCCATTCAAAAACGGTTAAACAGGGATTTTCTTCTATGATGATTTCTACAGTACTATATTTATCAACCGTAAGCGTTTTAAACTCTTGAGCAAACTCCATTACCAAAGGGGTTTCTACAGATCGAATCTCTGGGTTCCCTTCAGAAACATAATTACCCGTGATTATTTCATACTTATGTGATTCCACAATAACTCCACCAGATGTCGGAACTTGTTTTTTAGCTTCTTTAAAGGATTACAACATTGCATACTAATAGCAACAACATACTTTTAAGATCGTCATTGGAATGTGCATAAATAATGGTTAATTAGTTATTAAGAACATTATCGGATATTGTTTTTTCATGTATAGCAAAGCTATTAGGGTAAATGCTGCCCTTTTGGTGTATGTTGCTTCAGATATACACCACTTTTGTGATACACATGAGATATTCTCTCTCACAAGTGGTGCGTTTAAGCAAACATTTTAACCAAAAATAGTGCTTGATCATCTGTAGTTAAACTATAAGTGCTTAAAATATTAATTAATGATGATTTTCCTGCCATTTTCACCAAGTAAAGAGCATATCTCTCCTTCTTCTACCTTAAGATTGAAATTGTTCAATGCCGTGACACCTGTTTTATATTTACACAGTTATAATCAATTTTAAATGTAAGCTCATTTTATTGTAGGCATTAAGTATGGCATACAATATGTACTAACACCGAAATTTTCACCACTTTTAATGCTAATAATTACTAATATACAGCCCAATTATCACATCAGTAGAAAGCATGTATTGCTCCGTTCCCTATGAGCAGTTCATTGTATGACAATTAATTTTTTTGAAAATGAAGGTTGCGCTTTCTTTTGACTGATAGTATACTGTTAATAAATCAAAAAAAATTGATGTATTATGAGGAGGGGGAAAAATGGAACTTACAAAAAATTTAAATGAAGATACAGCACTCGATTTTTATGAAAAGATGTTTAGTGCTTTAGCTGATAAAATTCGGCTTAAAATTATTAATGAAATTAGCAAAAGTCCAAACATGAATTTATGTGTCTGTGATTTGGAAGAAAAATTAGAATTACAACAATCCAGGTTATCTTATCACCTAAAGAAATTAGTTGATGCCAACATACTTATACCTGAAAAACATGGCACTTGGAATTACTATCGAATTAATGAAGAACAAATACAAGTTGTTTTATCCGAAAATACTTGTTGTAAGATTTTTTAATAGGTATCCGTTTTTTTCTCATTAAATCAAATAAAATTGATTTATAGATCAAAATAATTTGATTAATAATCAGGTAAGGAGTTATACTCATGGCAGATTCCCTTATCGAATTTATAAAAACATTTCTCATGCTATCTGTTGAATTACTCGCCTTATTTATTGTCGTTAGTTTCATTGTGAGTTTAATTCAACAAGTTGTATCAGAGGAAAAAATCAAACGATTCTTAAACCGGCCAAACAAAGCTGTGAATTATATACTCGGCACATTCTTTGGCGCTGTTACACCATTTTGTTCCTGTTCAACTATACCTATCGTTGCTGGATTATTAAATTCAAAAGTACCATTTGGTCCGTCGATGAGTTTTTTAATAGCTTCACCATTAATGAACCCAGTTATGATTTTCATGCTTTGGGCACTCTTGGGCTGGAAAATTGCACTTGTATATTTTATTATACTAAGTATTTTCAGTATTTTAGCAGGGCTTGTATTTTCAAAATTTCATTTGTTAGAAACATATAAAGGTGTAACGGTTAAAGGAGACGGCTTTTTCAGTAATCACCAAGGGTCTAAAATGAAGCGAGCTTTGAATGATGCATGGGCATTTCTTTTTCCAATGCTTCCCTACTTATTTATAGGGGTATTTATCGGAGCGTTTATTTATGGATTTATCCCGGCAGATTTCATTACAAAATACGCCAGTGGTGATGGTATATTTTCAGTTATGATTGCTTCTGTTATTGGGATTCCCATGTATATTCGCCCTGAAACGATGTTACCGATTGCGGAAGCGCTGGTCTCAAAAGGTATGACAATGGGAACTGTTATTGCATTAGTTATTGGCGGTGCAGGCGCAAGTATTCCAGAAGTAATTATGTTATCCAAATTATTTAAAAAGAAGTTTTTAGTAGCATTCATTGCAACTATTTTAATTGTAGCTATAAGTACTGGTCTTATAATTAATTCAATCTATTAAAGGTATGGTGATATTTTAATGAATAATGTGGAATCTTCAGTAAATAACCGTTATAGTAATGCAGCAAGGAGTAATGAATCTAATCTTTGTTGTCCAGTAGAATATGATACTAAATATTTAAAGATTATTCCAGATGAAATCATAGAAAAGGACTTTGGATGTGGTGATCCATTAGGTAAAATAAAAGAAGGAGATACTGTTTTAGATTTAGGATCTGGCGGTGGCAAAGTTCCTTATATTGTCTCACAAATTGTTGGCGAAACCGGAACAGTTATTGGCGTAGATATGAATGACGATATGCTTGCTCTTGCTAAAAAGTATCAGCAAGAAATAATTGAAACTTTGGGTTATGATAACGTTACGTTCCATAAAGGTAAAATTCAAAATTTAAAATTAAATTTAGATGAATTGAACAAATATATAGAAACCAATCCAGCAACCAATATACAGGATTTTAATGCTATTAATGATCATATTCATTACTTAGAAGAAAAACTACCAATGATTGAAGATAATAGTATCGATGTAGTCATTTCGAATTGTGTGTTAAATCTTGTTTCAACTAAGGAAAAAGAACAATTGTTTAATGAAATATATCGGGTTTTAAAAGATGGTGGTAAAGCTATTATATCTGATATTGTATCTAACATCGTTGTTCCAGAACAAATGAGAAACGATGAAAATCTATGGAGTGGCTGCTATTCAGGAGCAATGGAAGAAAATGAATTTATAAGTGCATTTGAAAATGCTGATTTTTATGGCATTGAAATTGACAAACGGGAAGATACATGGACTACTATTAATGACATCGATTTTAGAAGTATGACTGTTATAGCACGTAAGGGGAAAGAAGGTCCTTGCATTAATAAAGGGCAATCCGTTATATATAAAGGTCCTTTTAAACACATTGAAGATGACGATGATCATATTTATCAGAGGGGTGAAAGGACTTTTGTATGTGAAAAAACATTTAACATTTTACAACAAGAACCTTATGCACAACTCTTTGAGTTCTTAGATGAGAATAAAAGTCAAGTTGATAGCAATGATGAATGTTGTACACCAACATGTAATTGCTAAAGCATTGCATTTAAAGGAGGTGTTAAGATGGAAAAAAATATCTTTAAAAAAGCAATTTCTAGATTAAAACCCAAGCAACAAGAATGTTGCTCTGTTCAAATTGAGGAGAATAAGCAAGAATCTGATTCAAAGAAAGAACAAAGTAACAACAACTGCTGTTAATTAAGGATGTCATGAGGGGGTTATGCTCCCTTTTTAACTATAGGGAAAATATCTTTAGGTCTGAATGTATTAGGCGTAACATTTTTGGATTGTTCTGAAGTAGATATTTTCGGTGTATGGCATTGCAAAATCATTAACAGACTCGTCACAAAAAAATACAATGAATGGTAAATTGATATACACGGGAGGAAATACACGACTTGATGTAAGGGATGATTTCAATATGCTGTAAAGCTAGAGGTTCTGTTGACTGAATATTTATTTTTTACTAGGCTCCTAACTGTTTCTAACAGAACAGAATTGTGAT
>NZ_JABXHF010000123.1:0-2980 GCF_013393565.1 Virgibacillus sp. | reverse complement strand
TGCGTTTTTGTATT
Organism: Virgibacillus sp.; assembly: GCF_013393565.1. Classification (NCBI taxonomy): domain Bacteria; kingdom Bacillati; phylum Bacillota; class Bacilli; order Caryophanales; family Bacillaceae; genus Virgibacillus; species Virgibacillus sp. Next base: position 2,966 of record NZ_JABXHF010000123.1, on the reverse strand, counting down.
GATAATTCCTATTATTCTTAGTATTGACACAAGTTGTTTTTTCTTGACTACTTTATAAAAAGTTTATGCAACGCTAGTGGGAAATTATAAAATTTTGCAGCTGTGGATAAACTTACTAAGTTATTTAGCCACGTCCGGCTCCAGCGCCCAGCAACTAGGCGACTTCACGAATCGCCCTACGATAAGTCATCATTGGTTCGTGTTTAAGAGGAAGGCCGACTAAAAACGGGCTTGCCGCCCAACGTCGGCATACTCCTGTTGCAGGAGCATGATTCCTAAAACTTTCGTTGATTCGTTCCAGTCGCTACGTTGCTAAACGGGCGCTTGCGCCTTTGTTCTTGTTCATGAAATTACTTCATTAATGGTACAATAACTAAAGAATGGATATTTAGTGAGTGATCTTATATTTGTAGTACTTCCTGGCGGGCAAGTCTAATGGAGAGATAATAGACTTTAATGTCCTTTTTCATAAGAGATGTTTCGATCTGTCACAGACGTATTAGAAATTTTGCAAAGAAAATCCCATATTGAATGAAGTTTCTTTTTCGTTATGTGAAAATAGAGATAAAGAATGAAGAGAAAGGTGAAAAAAATGAATCATCATATTGGAATTGTTGAAGATGATCCTAATATACGCAATATTGTTGCGGCCTATTTAAAAAAAGAAGGTTTTGCAGTTACATTGTTGGAATCAGCTGAAGCTGCCTGGGAGCTTTGGAAAACAGAACCTCCGGGCATGTGGATATTAGACATTATGCTTCCAGGAATGGACGGCTATGAGTTTTGTAAAAAAATTCGCATGGAAAGTGAAGTTCCCATCATTATTATTTCCGCGAAGGACGAAGAAATTGATAAAATTCTCGGTTTGGAGCTTGGAGGGGATGATTATTTAACAAAACCTTTTAGTCCAAGAGAACTGGTCGCTAGAGTAAAACGATTATTTAAACGGTCAAACATTAGCTTGGCTCATACAGAAGAAAGCGATGCAAGAGTAACAGTTGACGAATTAACCATAGATAAAGAAGAACGGCGTATTTTCTTTCGGGATGAAGAATACGAGGTAACCACAAAGGAATTTGATATGCTACTTATTTTAGTAGAGAATGTGAACCGAGCTTTTTCGAGAGAAGAGCTGTTAATCAAGATTTGGGGCGATAATTACTTTGGGAGTGATCGTGCTGTAGATGACCTTGTCAAACGTATTCGGAAAAAACTTCCTGACTTACCGTTAGAAACGGTATGGGGCTATGGATACCGTTTAAGAGATGAAGGAGAAGCTTCATGAAGTTGCAATCGCAATTAAATTTAGCTTTTACAACTTTGCTTTTCGTTATTATGGCAATTACGGGGTATGTGATCTATTCTTTACTCTTGGATTTACTCATTCAAGATGAGCAGCGGCAGTTAAAGCAAAAAGGCGACTTAATTGTTGATGTGCTAAACGATCAATACGATAGCACGAGTGTAGAGAACTTAAATAATTTGTTGGAAGATCAAGGTTTGCAAATGTTTATTTATGATAGAAATCAAGATGTCGCCGTTTCTCCTTCGCTTCCTGACAGTGTAGTTGCAGGTTTTTTTAAGAAAAACGACTTTTCCGATACCAATAAAGCGTTATGGGAATATAAAGGTTCTAAGTTTGTCACGTCGCGAATTATTTTTAGACCAGAGAGTACAGGGGTTGAGCTGATCCTTTTAACCCCTTTAAGTGATTTGGAACTCGTTCAACAAAGTTTTTTCTTTCGTTTGCTAATTGTGTTTTTCATTGGCGGTGCTATTGCGATTATTCTGAGCTATTTTTTCACACGCAAATTAGTCACGCCACTTTCACAATTAAAAAAGCAATTGAAAAAAATTGAAAAACGGCAATTCCATTCTATTAAACGAATTAAAGCAACAGGTGAAATTAAAGAAGTGGAACAGAGTATCTATGATATGGCCCAAGAGCTGGAAAGATATATTAATTCGCAACAAACATTCTTTCAAAATGCAAGTCATGAGTTAAAAACACCTCTGATGACAATTCAAGGCTATGCGGAAGGAATTCGAGATCATATATTTGATGCAGAAGAGAAAGAAAAAGGTCTTGAGATGATGGTTACAGAAGTTAACCGTCTAAAAAAAATTATAAACGAGATGATATTATTAGCTAAATTAGATAGTGAACCAGACGTTTTTACTCCAGAACGAATCCAGTTAAAACAATTGATGGAACAAGTGGTTGATAGGGCACTTCCAATCGTTAATGAGCAAGGTATTGAATTGAAGCATACCGTTACAGGGTCTCCAGAAATCACAGCGGATGAGGAGAAAATGTTGCGAGCATTGTTGAATTTGACATTCAATGCCATTCGTCATGCTAATCAACAAGTTCAGATCGAGATGAAAAAAGAAAATAAAAAAGTGCTTATTCGTATAGAAGATGATGGAGAAGGTGTGCCCGAAGATTTAATTCCGCATATTTTTCATCGCTTTGTGAAAGGAAAAGGTGGGGAAACGGGGCTTGGACTTGCAATTGCTAGAGCAATCATTGAACAATCCAATGGAAAAATATCGGTTGGGCGTTCAGAATTAGGTGGAGCTAAGTTTGATATTGTGTTTGGAACGAAGTAAAATCTCTTGCTTTGTAGTGGATATAATTTGGCAGGCCACGCTCATATGAGAGCATTTTTAGTAGCTTTGCTGGATGAATAGGGCGTGAAAACCGCTTGTATAATGGAAGTATTACTGTAAAACGGAATCATCACATACACCTAGGAGGTTAAAAAATTCTAGGTGTATGTGTCCTTTAAAGTTCATCTAAGAAAAATGCACTAAAAAAATAGTTCTGTTTTTTTAGTTCCTAGATTGTAAAATTAAGCGAGACACCAAAAAAGACATGTCATGATATACTCAACGAATAACCAACCAAAGTTAAGGAGAGTGTATCTGACATGTCCTACACCCATCTTACCAAAACAGAACTG
>NZ_JABXHF010000062.1:0-13444 GCF_013393565.1 Virgibacillus sp. | reverse complement strand
ATATAGAATACTATAACAACAAACGAATCAAGGCAAAACTAAAAGGCCTGAGCCCGGTACAATACCGAATTCAGACTTTAATAGCTGCTTAGTAAAATTATCTGTCTAACTTTATGGGGTCACTTCATATACTGGTGGTTTGCTCTGCGGCTGGAAGTTTTACATAACCGTTGGCAAAGTCAAGAGTTTTCGAAACCATAAAATAAAGAGAAAGAGTTCCCTAGCTTCTTTCTAGCTTCAAAAATATTTCTCTTTAAAAAGGCTTAGTGCTCTTTGTTAATTTTTTCATAAATTCTTCCAATCATTTCATTTGTCTTTGATGAATCGATACCTCTTCTTACAGCTGTTTCAATAACAACATAGAGTATGAAGTAAAAGATTATGCTACATATTATAAATAAACTTAATGATATTTCCATTCTTACACCTCAAATATTTTTCTACTACAAACACTTTATCATAATTATTCAAATAATCAAATAAGATTATGAGGTATGTATCTCTTTTTATCTTACAAGGATAAAGTTATTGTTGTACTTGGGAATTATTTTAAGTTTTAAACCAACTGTGTGTTGTACTTCTTACTGACAATAGCATGCTCCACCCACATCTAAAATATCAATTTCCTTAAATTCACACATTTAACAATCTATACAACGATGGGTTGAAATCTAAACATTTATCTGTAAGGTTTAATCACCAAAAGTAAATAAGGCGCATACGGAGTAAGGAGTAAAATCGTGCGTCAAAAGCTAGAGCAAAACAACATTGGCATGCATCACATACAACCGCCATTTTCAATATCGAAGCAAAACTTACCAAATCAACTATTGTAGAAAAACAAGCCTGCATATCCACTCACTCCTCCCATGGAATGCGCGTTATCATCATGAACGATACCTCGTTTATACCCACCTATGCACCCGTTATACTCCGTTGCTGCATAGCGTTTCGGTCATTTCCAAAGGTAGAAAAATTTTTCTTTCTACAAAGGATTCAAAATATTCCACAGTTTTTCCTCCACTAAATTGTAAAGAATCATAGAGTTAAGGTCGCTATATAACACTTCTTTATTTAACGTATATGTCATTTTTTCCTTGCAAATTTGCTCAAGTACTTCCTCCCCCCCAAGTCCTTCTTTATAAAAGTGGCGATGTGCTGCTAATCCTGATGTGTGCGCTAGTACATGCCCTAGTCGAATGCTTTCTTTTCCATTTTGTGCAAATAAAGGGTGAAAAAAGCTAACCAAGTCATCCAAACGCACTTCTCCATTATCGACTAACTTTAAAAAGGCGGTAAAGTGGCAACTACTTTGGTAAGGGAGGTGAGATCAAACATTGTATTGAGTTGCAACGGAGCTTGGGTTGGATAAACCACGCGATTACCTATCGCTTCCTTGAGCACTACTTCATTTTGATAAGAAACTTGTATAACGACAGCAGGTATATGCTTCAGGTCCATTTCTTTTTGCAGAACATCTAAAACTACTTGTCTCATGAATCGCCTCCTGATTCCAATAGCTTTTTAAATGAGGTATAGCTTTTCCAAACCTCATAACCTAGCTTTTTATAAAAATCTACTAGTCCCGTCCAATCAATAACAATCTTTTGTATACCCCGGTTTCGCAGTTCAGCAATTCCCGCTTCCACTACTGCCAAACCATAGCCTTGCCCACGTTCTAAAGCATCGATACCTAATGGCCCTACGCCACCAAGTGCTGTTTCAAATAACGGAGCCCAGTAGACATTTTGAGCAATAATGGGTGAATTGGGATCGTTAATTCGACAAAATCCAATGAGTCGTCCACGTTTTCTCATGACGACAAATTCACGACCTGTTCCACCAAATTCAAAATACTTTATTGCTTCATATTCCCATCTGCCTGGAAAACAACGATGTAAAAAAGCTAAGAAATTCTTCTTTTCCCTTGTATGAAGTACAGAAAAATCGATTTCTGGAAAGTCAGGCTTTGTAACTGTGGTGGTCTTATTGTACGTTTTTAATAAATCATGCTCCGTTCCATATGCTTTATACCCTCTTGCGAAAAACCACTGTTTTGTTTGTTCATTATGGATTGGAATACCCGGAAAGTAATGCCAAGGATCACGGCCTAGCAAAATTTGCTGTATTCCTTGCTTATGTAAAACTTCTTCTGCATGTTCAAGCAACTTTGTCCCAATCCCTTTATTTCTATATCGATGATCTACGAGAAGCACTTGAATCCAGCCTGTTGTTTTAGACATTTGCACCTGAATCTTTTCCTGCCACACTTTCACAATAATGAAACCGATAACATCATTGTCATTATTTAAGACAATCCATGAACTATCACGACACACATTTTTATCTTGAACGCTATTTTGTTTAAAAAGGGAATCACGCATTGGGAATGCAAGCCCTAACTCCCGATTCCACAGATTTATCAACTTTTCAACATAAGTTTCGTCCCAAGCTACTGTTTTCATCTCATCAGCTTCTTTCTCGATTGATGGTAGTTCTCTACAAATGCAACCGCATCAATGACGACATTTTTTACTTTTAAGACGGCGAACCACCCCTAACGACAGGCTCCACTTTTTGTAAGACTAGCTGTACATCCCTTTCCTGTGTAGCAATTGATCTGAAATAAATCAATCTAGCTAAATATACCACCTGCTAAAACAATAGGAATTGGCTCTGCTTGATTAGAAACATGTTTTAACTAGAAGTAGATTCTCCCATTCCTAATTCGTCCACATTCACGCCCTGCCCTTTGCTTTCGCCCCTCCGCCATCAATACCTAAAAAACACATCATAATCGCCCCCATGAGAAAAACTTGGCTTGTCAACAAGTCATATGACAAAAGTCTTCTTTGTTTTTCTTCTACCATCAAAACTAAAATTTTACTTTCCTGTAGTAAAATGAAAGGATTAACCCTTCATGAGCTAACCCTCCATCTACCATTCAAATTATATTTTCACCATTGCCATTTAAGGAAATCAACCGCATCCCTCGTTGCCCCTAAATGCTTGACACTATCCTCATATTGTAACGAAGCAACACACATAAAGAGGATGTCAATAACTTGCAATTGGGCAACCCTAGAAGATGTAGCTCCGCTTCGAAAAGTCGGTTCATTTGTCGCTGACGTATATAAATTGATCTTCGCTTGATCGCCTACATTCGAACTTCCATACTTGGTTAAACTAATCGTCGTAGCTTGATTTTCATTTGCTAATTGTAATATTTTCGTGATCTCTTGCGTTTCCCCTGAAAAAGAAATACCTACCACCACATCGTCCGCTGAAGTATTTGCCACGAGCGTTGCAGCCATATGCATATCTTTAAAAGCATATACTGTTTTATCAATGCGTAAAAATTTATGCTGGGCATCTTCTGCAGCAATACTGGAAGCACCTACCCCAATAAAATGGATCTGCCTAGCTTCTCTCAGTGCATCGACTGCTTTTTGTAGCTCCTCTGTATTCAATAAATCAGCTGTTTCCCTAATAGTTTGAATGGAGTTATCGGTCATTTTTTTAATAATAGAACTTGCCGATTCATTCGGTTGGATATCTTGGTAGCCTACATGATCATCTGGCTTTTGTAAATCGCCAGCAATCCTTAATTTTAAATCTTGAAATCCTTTCAAATGAAGTGATTTACATAAACGTATGACTGCTGCACCACTCGTAGAACTCCGCTTTCCTAACTCATTTGCTGTTAGCGAAATCGATTCTTGTGGATGATCTAAAATATAAGCTGCAATCTTTTTTTCAGAAGGAGGTAATTTTTCCAACATCTCCGTTAATATAATTAAACCACCATTTGTCATGCTATCAACTCACTTTGTATTTTATTTCTTTTTTCACTATAGTAGTTTTATCGTATAAGCAAAACGACGTCACCCTATCAATTTGGCTATAAACCAGTTTTTTCTAATCTTCATTGTATAAGGATAGCCCACGTTATAATAGAATTTATGCTCCAGCAAAGTTAGTGTTTACGTAGGTCGAAACCACTTATTGGTATAAAAGATACGGTTCTCTTACTTGTCGAAAAGATTCCAATTCATCTTCACAAGCATTTACAAACACCTTTGCCTTTTCTTCTAAAATAAATTGTCTGAGCGATTTTGTTCCAGCTAATAAATCGAAAAAGTATTTATTGTTTTCATTCGTTATAAATGAAAATGCATCTGGGTAAAGTGAAGCTACAATTTCAAGTAATAGGATACCTGTTACTACAGAGTTTAACAGATGACGATCTTCTATATGAAGTTGAACGCCTCCACATAATTGATTCTTATATTTTTGATAAAAAGGTGTAAACGATGTCGGTCTGGCTAGCACACCAGGGATGTTTCTTTGATTAAAAGCGCTAGCTAATATTTGCCCATCTATAAACGGAGCACCAATAACTTCAAATGGTTTCGTTGTACCTCTACCTTCTGATAAATTCGTCCCTTCAACGAGACAAGTCCCCGGATACAGCATACTCATATCCAGTGTCGGCGTGTTGGGAGAAGGTGGCACCCAGAATAGACCAGTCTGATCAAAGTACATCGTTCTCCTCCAACCAACCATATGAATCACCGTCAATTCACAATAATAACCAAATACATGTTTAAATAAAACAGCAAGTTCGCCAACTGTCATGCCATGCCTATTCGGAATTGGCAAGAGCCCAACAAAAGAACGAACATCTTCTTCTACTACATTACCTTCCATTTTTATACCGCCGATTGGATTAGGTCGATCCAGCACGACAACATGCTTTCCTTCTTCCATACACGCTTCCATCACGTATGCCATCGTATAAATAAATGTATAATACCGCGAACCAATATCTTGTAAATCAAAAACAATGACATCTACAGGTTCAAGCATCTCTTTTGTCGGTTTTCTAGTCGTTCCATAAAGACTATACACTGGTAGCCCCGTATAAGGATCAACAGTTGAAGTAACCTTTTCCCCTTCTTTAGCGTCCCCTCGTATACCATGTTCAGGAGCATAGAGTGCAGTAAGTTTAATATGTGGGTGATGGTAAAATAAATCAATAGCAGGAATTAACTGTTGATTTACCCCCGTCATATTCGTTACTAGACCAATTTTTTGATGTTTAAACTGCTTGTATGCTGTTTCTAAAAACACTTCCAACCCGAGCTTCATATAAAGTGTCCCCACTTTCATCTCTATCTGGAAGATAAAGTAAAATCATGTTCAATCTCCTGCACTTTAGCAATACGATCTACCTTTTTTATTATGGAAATATCGTTACAGGAGATGTACCACTTACTTTCTCCTTGCCAAAAACTGCTCCCGCTGCTACCTGTAAAGCGGGATAAGTAAATTCATATGTGTTGATATATGCTTTCACTTGTGGGATATACCGCAAGTCATAGGGGCTTCGCATGGCAATAACGACAAATGACAACTGAGCTTGCGCTAACTTTTCAACTAGCGTTACCTGCTTACTACCTATCGTAATGGTCAACGTACCAACAAAAATAAAGTCATAATGATGTGCTTTAGCAACGATTTCTTCTATATTAAGTGCTGTCATATCATCCGTGACATCTATCTTGTCAACTTCTTTATGATAGCTCTTTACTGCTTCATCTAGCGCATGTGTCGTATGCCGTTTATCTTCCACCCCCATCGTCCCTCCATCGTTTGGCCAAAGGACAAGCACGCGATCCTTTTCCTTTAAGGAAACCGGGATAACGTTTTCATTTTTAACAACCGTTATACTTTCCTTATACATTTGATAAGCTATCTCCTCGTGTTGTTTACAGTTTATAACTTTTGGAACCGCCTCTTCACCCACAAGCTGGATATCATCCCAATGTAAGTATTTTTCCTTTAGGGAGTCTATTCGTCTAATGGATTGCGTAATAAAACTTCGATCTAACTCATTTGCTTCTATTAACTGAATGATTTTTTGAATCGTATCTTGTTGTTTGTTAGCTGTATGAGAAATTATAAGTAAATCAACACCAGCTTTGATAGCCTCCACGGCACTCTGTTCTGTCCCAACTCCATTGGCAATTGCACGCATCTCCAAACAGTCTGTCGTTACAACGCCGTCAAATGCTAATTCCGTTCTTAATAATTCAGTAATGACCTTTTTAGATAATGTAGCTGGAACACCTTGCTTTGATTCAATAGCTGGAAAATACACATGTGCGGACATCACCGTATCAGCGCCAGCGTCTATACTTGTTTGAAAAGGTAGTAGCTCAACTTTTTTTAATCGTTCCTTATGATGAGAAATAACGGGTAAATCAAGATGGGAGTCCACATTTGTATCACCATGACCAGGGAAATGTTTTAATGTCGTTATCACGCCACCATCTTGCATTCCTTGCATCATTTGCCTACCAAAATCTGCGACCATTTCAGCTGACTCTCCAAAAGAGCGGACACCAATAACAGGGTTATCTGGATTATTATTCACATCCAAAACAGGTGCAAGATTCCAATTAATCCCCAGTGCTTTTAGTTCCTTCGCAGTTGCTAGCCCGATGTGATAGGCATTCTTAGGATTATTCGTGGCACCTAACGCCATTGCTCCAGGAAATATTGTTGTTCCTTCACCTAAACGACGAACGACCCCATTTTCTTGATCTACACATATAAGTAACGGATGGGTATAGCCTGCTTTTTTTGCTTCTTTTTGCAAGTCTGTCGTAAGGCGAAGCACCTCTTCCGGTGTACCGATATTTCTACTAAAAAGGATCATACCGCCAATATGGTATTGATGCATCATTCTCCTAATATAGTCAGGAACTTCCTTACCCGGAAAACCAATAACCAATAATTTTCCTACTTCTTTCACAAGGCTTTTATTCATGGAAAACACCCTCTGGTATAAGTATATTTAGGCGCTGCTATTTGCCTATTATTTCTAACATTTTATTTGTTTCCTAATCAAGATTGTATACGTGTTTGAATCCGTCGATTTTCACTACAGGCGGACGCTTTCTTCAAGGCTGCTTGAGCCTCTTCACACGCAAAAGCCAAGCTTATGCTGTTCTCAAAAGAGGAACCACCTTGCATCCAAGGGACTGATTACCTGCTCCTATTATTACTAGCTATCCATTTCTTGGAGGTTTATGAGATGTTTCTAGATAATGATCTTCGGATTATTTAAAACAATTCTTGCTTCTTGTAGGTGTAGCCACATTATAAAGACTCTTTCCCAGTGTGCGTACGGACTTCATATACGTAAACTGTACACCTTGGTCATTCAAACTTGGATGTAGCACTTTTTAAACAAACCGCTTGTGCAAAAGATTTTTTCTTCTCTTTTATATTAGCATATTTATCCGCTTACCAAAACTTTATTTTATTTTTTAAAAAATATTCCGATTTAACATTTCAATGATTGTCCTGCTATCCTTCTACAATGGACTAGCGCTAACAATTCTATGATAGAGATTTCTTCCTAAAGATCCCGCAGGCATTTGGTAAGGCCCGTCGAAATAAAGACGATCTTCTGCTAACTCTTCTATTACAACAATTTCATCTGCCAACCACTTTTTGATACGATATTGAACCGTATCCAAACGTGTAATCACTCCACCATATCGTATTTCAATGATTTCCCATCCAAACGGCTTATTCATAGAAAACCATAAATCTCTATGTGTATCTCTTAATTCAATGAGTTCCTCCTGTAACACTTTTATTTGCTCTAAATACATTTGCATATTCTCTTTATGAACGGTGTCGTATGCCTGTTTGATATGTATCCCGAGTTCTGCCTTGGTACTTAATACTCTCGCCAACTGCTCATAAAAGGCAAATAGAGAAAAAAACGTTGGATTGCGTTCTTTTGCTTGTGTTAATTGCGGGATCATTTGTTCATAATGTTTGCCTAAAGATAGCCCTTTAATATTTTCATCATATAAGCTGAGCAAAATATCTTGCCACAACAAAAATTTAGAAGGATTTGACGCATGTAAATTATTTTCCGAAACACCAGGCGTTTCATCAAATTGATGTAAAACCATAAAATCGTTATAATTAGCACCTACACAGCACGCGAATCTCGCTTGCCATGTTTTAGCATGAACGACTTGATGATACGTATGCTTTGCAAAAAGTTGTAGCATTGGCAATGCGGTTGTCATTGGCGTTTCAGCCCCGTTATCTCCCCACATTGTAGCAAAAACTTCCTTTACTCCTTCTTTTTTACATGCTGTTAAGGCTGCTTCTGTCGTTTGTATAGCTTTTCCATAGTTTGGAGCAATACCATTCCAAGTCCAAACCCCACCTGCAAATACTGAATTTGGTTTCAGAACTTGATGTCTTTTTATAAACGTTTGATAGAATGCTTGATCGGTATGATAGTAGTCCCAATAAACGAGCTGAACATCAGGAATAGACGCCACTACATCATCAGGTATCTCTGCTTCCAGGTCATAATATCCACCAGTTTTTGATCCAAGTCGAAAATACATATCACTCCAAAGCATTGGTTTTAAGCCAAGCTTTTCTGTCATGGCAACAACTGCTTGCAAATGTTTAGTCATAATCGCAAATCGCTGTTCATAACCATTTCTTTCTAAATATTTTCCGAGTCCTAACTGATGTGCTTCATCCATCCCGATATGTATTCGATTCGATTGAAATGGCTTGGAAGCAGCCGTTATCATCGCCTCGATAAAGGCATATGTTTTCGCCTCCCCTACAAGTAAAATATCCGCTGTATCCTTCATCTCTCCAGCATAATTCCACTTTAACGCTTCTGTTAAATGAGCTAGCGTCTGAATACATGGGATCATCTCTATCCCAAGGGTAGCAGCATATTGATCGCATGCTTTCAACTCATCCTCTGTATACCTCCCACGCATATAACCAAAATAGGGGTATTCTTCTACTTCATACGTATCTTCTGTATAAATCATCAGCACATTTAATCCCATTACTGCCATTTTTCGTAGCATGGCTTTCATTTCTGATACACGCATTACCGCATTTCTCGAAGCATCTAGCATAGCTCCGCTGCTATCGAATTGGGCTTCTTCTACCAATTCAAATTCTTGCTTTAGTTGGTACTGCTCCAGCCACAAACCTAACGCTCTAAAAAAATGAATCGGCTTTTCAAAACAGATTTGTCCGCTATACTGGTTTTTGGAAATATAAATAGAACCTTTTCTTTGTTGTACATCAATTGGAAAACCATTCGTATCATCTATGGAAAATCCTAATTCTGTCGAGAGTATTTTCAAACCAGTATATACAGCGCTTACATTTCCAGCAAACTGTACCTTCATTTCTTCCCTCTCCTTTGATTGACACAAAAAAGTAATTGACTGTATCTTCAGGCTATCCATTATTATCATCATATCACAAATAAAATTTAAATGAAATTAATATTTAGAAATGTTTCATTTTTCTGTAACTTAATTTCATAAAACATATAAGTATACATAAACAAGTGGTGCTTGATTAAACCTTTTGTGAGAAAATTACTTTCTACAGTAGGTGGTGCTTGCTTATTAAAAGTTGTATTGGTTTCTCACGGTAAAATAAAACGACAACATTGACATTATAGTGATAATGGTTATTTTATGGAATGACTTATCGCATCAGCTATCTTATAATAGTTATAGAGGATAGATTAAAATTGAGTTGGGTTTGGTGCGAACCCCAAGTGCACATAAAAACCCTGGGGGATTCGCACCAAAAATTTAATTGTTTTTTTCTATAAAATGGAATAAAATAAAGAAAAACACATATGTTTTTGTTTTCCCCTCTAAAAAATAGTTAAAATAGTTAATTTAAAGCATTTTTAGGAAATTTACAGGAGAAAATCGCAGTCGCACCTTGTATAGGTGCGTGGATTGAAATGAAAAGGAGGACGAATAGATGACGAAACAAAAAACGTCGCACCTTGTATAGGTGCGTGGATTGAAATTGGGACCATATGCCAGAAGTTTTGTAGTGTACAATGATTTCATTTCATAGGCAAATTCGCTTAGAATCTGGAACCTAACCTCCTCATATCCCATAAACTTTGATATATAGCAAGAAGAAAGAAAACGAGAGGGCTACTATCAGAACTTGATAATCCAATAATCGATAAGATAATGAATGGTACCGTACTCTATTTTTACCATCCCCAAAACCCCTAGCTTCTATTGCCATAGATAACTGCTCTGCACGAATAACTAATGACGTTAACAACGGTATTAAAATACGATTATAAGTAAGCAACTTCTTTCTTAATGATAATGTTTCCATATGATTTCCCTTTGCTTTTAAAGCTGTTAAAATCTGTTGTAATTCCTGTAAAATAGTTGGTATAAAGCGGATTGCAATGATAATCATTAAAGCGAATTTTTCAACTGGAAAGTTTAATTTTGCTAATGGTTTCATGAGCGCCTCCAATCCATGTGCAAGCGTCAATGGTTTAGTAGTAAATGTTAAAACAGATGCTAATAAAATGAATAGTATAATTCGTAATGTAATTCTTATTCCTTCTACAATCCCCTCAACAGAGATAGTTAAAAAATAGACATCCAAAATAACATGAGATCCTTTTGTAAGTAACATATGGTATAAGAATGTAACTATTAAAATAAAAAACAATGGCTTTATAGCAAGCACGTATACTTTAAACGGTACATTTGTCAAAATTAAAATAAACAGCACAAAAAAAATTGCAATCATATAACTCATTGTTGATTCTAATGTAATAAAACTTAACATGATAATTATCAGACTTAAAATTTTACTGCGAGGATCTAAATAATGGATAATAGAATCTCTTTTTACATATTGGCCAAGGATAACAGAATCCATCATTGATGTAACCCCCTTTTATGCAAGATAGGAATAGTTGCTTGGAAAATATCCGCTTCCTTGCATCCATCCACAAGCACTGACTCCCCAGATAATTGTCTAATTATTTGTAAAAGCTGAATCGTTTTTGGAAGAATAAGTCCTGCTTTTTCTAGTAATAATGATTTTTCTAAAAATAAAGTTTCTGTTTCAAAATGACCGATTAATTTACCATCACCAAGTATTAGCGCCTCATCCGAATATTCAGCTACATCATCCATTTGATGAGAGACAATAATAACAGTACGATTATCTTCTTGCTGCCAGCTTTTTAAGTAGTTTAATAAATGCTTCCGCATATATGGGTCTAATCCAGCTGTTGGCTCGTCTAAGATGAACGTCTTTGGGTTGGTTACGAGGACGGAAGCTAATGCCACTAATCTTTTCTGACCGCCACTTAATTGAAATGTCGCAAGTGGCAAAATCTCTTTCGACAAACCTAATTGTGATAACGTATGGATAATCGTCATTTCTATTCTTTTTTTGGACATATTCATCTGCTTTAATTCAAAAGATAATTCTTTATAGACCGTAGTTTCAAACAACTGATGCTCTGGATATTGGAAAACAAACCCTATATGGCTAACCACTTTGGCTTTTCCATGTTTATCTTTCGGTGCAGGTTGCCCGTTAATAAAATACTCTCCATAGTCTAGAGGAACCAAACCTTTTAGAGCCTGAATAAACGTAGACTTTCCTGCTCCTGTTTGCCCAATAACGGATATCCATTTCCCTTCTCCAAGTACACAATGTATATTTTGTAAAATAGCACGTTGATTCAATTGAACGCCTACATTTTTGAATTGGTACCCCATTTAGAATAAATCATCCCTTTCCAATCCTTCGTTATTTTTGTATTAGCGTTAAGTTTTTGCTGAAAACGGATTGCAAACGGCAAGCGTAAACTATATTTTTCAACAGAAAATGTTTCAAATAATTGCAATGATGGGCCGTCGTATTCAATTACACCTTCATGAATAAGTAAAATCCGCTCTGCCTCTATGGCCTCGTCCATATGATGAGTGATGTGTACAATAGTAACCCCTTGTTTATGAATCTTATGTATTAAAGACATCATTTGTTGTCTTCCTTGTGGATCAAGCATAGAAGTTGCTTCATCAAATATAATTAACTTAGGACGCATAGCTAATATTGCTGCAATAGCGACTCGTTGCTTCTGCCCCCCTGAAAGACTATGCGGTTGTTCATGTGCATACTTTTCCATGTCAACAAGTAACAAAGATTCTTTTAATCTAATTTCCATTTCTTCTTTTGAAATACCGATGTTTTCAAGTCCGAAGATAACTTCATCCATCACACTTGTTGTAATAAATTGATCTTCAGGGTTTTGAAATATGTATCCCATTTGTTTCTGAATAATGGTTCGCTCAACTGGATTGGTTGTAACAAGATTATCAAAAAATATTTCTCCATCTTTTGGTAGCAACAAACCATTCATTAATTTAGCAATAGTTGATTTTCCACATCCATTTTTACCAACAATAGATATAAATTCTCCTTTTTGAATGACAAAGTTTATGTTTTTTACAACTGGTTGATCTTTCTTATAATGAAAATGAACTTGATCGAATATAAGCATCTACTCTTCCTCCGCTACTACTTCGACATGGACAATTCATTAGCGTAAATCCTCTGTTACTAGATATCCTTTAGCTGCAATTGAACCATCTTCAAGCAGGACAACCGCCTGTATAAATTGTTTCCTCTCAGAAAATTCAATATCTATCACTGTATCTACATATATCGGTCGATAAAATTTCATGTAATAATCCACCAACCACTTAGATGGATATTTTATTATATATGCCGACTGCACACGCCCCATTATATACATGCCATGTATAACTGGTTGTTTAAACCCTAAAATTTTTGCTTCCTCTTCTTCTAAATGTATCCTCGATTGGTCTTTTGAAACAGCTGCATAGGCTTTTACTTCCTTACTTGTTACTTTTAACTTCAGTTGAAACACCCACCTGTTTTAAAGTTATTGTAGAAACTACGCAAATACAATTATTATATTTGCAGGTTAGCTCGAATACAAAAAATGTATACGTATCTAGCTTTTTTCTTTTTACAAGAGTTAATTCACAATCAAGTACCATACCAGAAACTAAAGGCTTACTATAGATAAATTGTTGACTTCCATGTATCACAACACAATTATGAAGAGGTGGATTTGGAAAACATTGCCAAAATATAGCTGGCATCGTCGATGGCGCAATAAAGGCATTATTCTTTTGTTGCAATGGCGCTCCAATACTTCGCGCATACCTTTTTATCCAAGCATTTGTCAGTTTAATTTGCTGTCTATATCGCATAATTTACACCTTCAACCAATACAGCTAGCCCTATCCCTCCACCAATTCCAAGTGTAGCAATCCCTTTGTTAAACGGGTTTATTTGCATTTCTGCACATAATCGCGTTATTAAAATAGCTCCTGAAGCGCCATATGGATGTCCAATGGCTAATGCACCTCCACCTATATTAACTTTTTGCATATCGATCTTCAGTTTTTTAATACACGCTAACGCTTGAGCAGCAAAAGCTTCATTAAATTCTACAAGATCAATATCGTCAATACGAAGATGT
>NZ_JABXHF010000061.1:0-24338 GCF_013393565.1 Virgibacillus sp. | reverse complement strand
CTCTTGTTGTTTAAGTAAAGTAATCACTTCTGTCAGCCTTGTCGTAATATCAAGCAGTTTTGTTTTCAGTTGTCCAGTCTCCATTCTGTTTAGCAACATTGTGATCGTATGTTCTTCTTCTGCTAAATTATTTGCTGTAAACCACTCTGTCACCAGTTTTATTCGCTCTGTTTCCGCTTTTTCAACTTTACGAATTTGCTTTCTTTCCTGAGCTATTAACGTCATTAATGTATCTATCGAACCAGATTTAACAGCCTCTGTCTTTTTTCTAGAAAGTTCAAGCAGTCCGTTATGGAGCTCAAGTAGTTTTTCTAACACATGTATAATTGCCGGTACTGTCAAGCAAAAACCTCCTTTCGAAGTAAAAGATTACACCTATTTTCCTCTCCAGAAATCCAACATTTTTTGTGCTGTTTTTTCATAGTTTATTTCATATTTATCTAAGGCAACAGCCTCTTTTAATCGCTCAATTTTTTCAGCTCGTTGAGGGCTTGTTTTTTCTTCTTGTTGCAACTGCTTTGCTCGATTTGATATTTCAATCTGATCATTCTTCATTTCTCGCTTAACATCCATTTGCTTATGATATGGTTTTTTATACGGATTAAAATTAAATTGATTTGGACCATTAATTTTCACTTCCGTCTCACCCCTTTTACAGCTCTTTCCGATTACTTTGACTCTGTTTTTTATATCGGCTATAAAAAAATAATTTTAAAGCTCTTTATCATCAAACATATAATAGGTTCGTTTTTTTTCTTGCTCTTCCTTTTCATTTATCCTATCTTCCAGTTCTTCATGTTGTTCTAAATCTTTCCGCAGTTTTTCAAGACAAGCTTGGCACAAATTTCCTGACGTAATTTTTTTACCGCAATGACTACAAGGATAGCCAATATTCGGAAATTCCGTAGGCAATAATCGTTTTTCTTTAATAAATTTAATAATTAATTCCTCATCTACACCTGTGTTTTCAACAATTTCAGACATTGTCGCTTCTCTATTTTTTCGTTTGGACATAAATTGATAAACGGTTCGAAACGCTTCCTCCTCTTGTTGGTAGCAATTTTGACAAATTGTACGTGCTCCTTTTAAGAATAAACGATCACAACGAGAACAGTTTGCTAATTCTGCCATAATAGATCCCCACTTTCCATTGATATCCGCTTCAAGCATTTTCTCATATTATAACACGGTCATACATTAGCTTCGAATAAGTGTAAAGGATAATACATTGGGGCAGCCTTGCTCTAACAATACTTTAGCAGCGTGCCTCAATGTCACTCCTGTCGTATATATATCATCGACTAAAATAACCGGTTTGTTAAGCGGTTTTTTTAATCTAAAAGGATTTACAGAATTCAACCTTTCTTCTTTTGATTTTTTTGCTTGTTTTTCACTCCCGATCCGTTCTAAATAATTCGCTTTTGGGATAGGGAGAAACTCAGCTAACATGGCTGCTTGATTAAATCCACGCTCCTCTTGTCTTTCTTCACTTAAAGGAATCGGCACTGCTACATATGCCTTTGAAGTAGTCTTTATCATGCGTTTAAAGTGGATACGAAATGTTTTTTTAAACACATTACCAAGTTCATAATCTCCTTGATACTTCCATTTCGTGATGATTTCTTGCATAAAATTACTATACGGGTAAACCGAATAGTTACTAGCTAAACTATCCTTTGAAGGAGCTTTTTCCCAATGGATACAGTCCAAACATTTCCCTTCCGTACTCGAACGACTGCATCTTGTGCAACGTGGGCCATCTATTGCCACTAATAACTGATTGCAAGCATCACAAATAACTTTTGCTTCTGGATAAAGCATGGTTCTCCACGTTACTTCAGGGAGAATATTCTTTTCACAAAGTAGACATGTCATCATGTAAATCCTCCTAGTTGATTCATTCTTTTAATTAAGCGAATGGCTCGCACCATGGCATTTGTTTTTCCATCATGAAAGAAAACGACTTCCCCGTCAGGATCTTCTGCGCTTCTTCCTGCCCGTCCTGCAATCTGAACGAGCGCTGCTTCATCAAATACAGAATGACCAGCGTCTATGATAGCCACATCAACAGAAGGAAAAGTTACGCCTCTTTCTAAAATGGTCGTGGTGACTAATACTAGGAGCCTTTTATTTCGAAATTGAGAAATTTTTCGTTCCCTTTCAGGATCAGATGCATGTACAGAAGTTATTTCCGATGCATCTTTAATTATTTTCTGGTTAAAAAGAATAGTATATATATGACTAACTACTTTTTCTGTAAGAGAGATAGTTGGAAGGAAAATCAAGAGTTGACGTTGCTTGTTTTCTCGCTGACAAAGCCATCGGATAAATGCTCGAGGAGCGGTTCCCTTTTGTAATTGCTTGTGTAGAGAAAAGCACATGCACATCTGAGGAACAGGGAGCGGATAACCGTGATAACGGGTTGGCACAAAAACATGTTTCAACTGATTCCACTGTAGTTTACGTCGTTCTTTACGTCTAGGAGTAGCAGTTAAATAAATCATTGTACCTGAAGGCTTTAAAGCTCTTTCTGTCGCAAAGGCCAAAGAAGTATCTGCATGATATGGAAAAGCATCTAGCTCATCAATAATGACCACATCAAATGCATGTTCAAAGCGTAAAAGTTGATGGGTGGAAGCAATAATGATTTGCGAGGTGCCTCTCTTTTCCTTGCTACCTCCGTATAACGCTTGAATCAGTATGGTTGAAAAAGCTTCTTGTATTCTCGGAAGTAGCTCCCTTACTACATCGACTCTCGGAGTAGCAAGACAAATGCGCATCCCTTGCCGTAAAGCTGCTTCAATACCAGCAAATAGCATCTCTGTTTTTCCAGATCCGCAAACAGCCCATACTAAAAGCGAGGATTCTTGCTGCAAAATAGCATCACGGATTGTTTCAGAAGCCTTGGATTGCGCACCAGTAAGTTGACCTTCCCAAGTACAAGCCCACTCATGCTTTTGCCAACAAGCTGGCTCACCATTCCACCGATACAGTGGTTCTGTCTCCATTACTCGTCCCATTTGGATGCAATTACGACAGTATGCAATAAGGCGTTTCTGATTAAGATCATGCATGTTGGAGAATTGAGATTTTTTTCGATTTCCGCAACGTCGACATATTTTGATAAACGGGGTTTTCATGATAGATGGGATAGGGGTCAATATGTTTTGCTCGAGAGAGGCGTGGAATAGTTCTTCATCAAGAGGAATTTCTTTTCGGAGCAGTAATTTTCCATCACAATGTTTGACAAGTTCTAGATATAGCGAAGTAGTAAGTTTTTCTATCATCTTTATCTCCTTTGATTGTATTAATTATAGAAAGTAGGATAGATAGCAATAGGGGTACACTTTTTTGAAAAACCTGGATTTTTACCAAATCTTTATCGCAGAACAACGGCAGTGTTTTTCTTATAATCTAAACCTTAAAACTTTTTGCTCACCTATACTTACCTATAGGAAAACAAAAATTTATAATTACTTATCTGCTGACAGATGGTGTTTAGAGAGGGTATATAGTCAATCATAGCAAATGAAATAGGGTTTATAAAGTGACAATTGCAAGTTTTCTTTCGCGCAACTATAAGAGGAGATTTTCTCTAGAAAATTTCGTTAAAAACCCTACTTTATTCGTGCTAGTACAAAATGATACGAACTTTTATAATTTAAACGAATTGAGCTCTTATAAGGAGGATATAATTATATGTCACAAACCGCTAACCTGCTTAAGAAAATGACGAAAGCTCTAAAAGAAGATACTTCCTTAATAGATGATATGGATGTCGTCTATCAGTTTAATTTTAAAAGCGATTATCCAACCACTTATCAACTACTATTACGCGGAAAAGACAGTTATGTTGTAGAGGGAAAAACAAAAAAAGCAGATTGTATTTTATTTATGAAAGAAGAGCATTTTCTTCAGCTAGCGACAGGTGAATTAACCGGGACTAAGGCGCTCTTTACTGGTAAGTTAAAAATGGAAGGCAATGTGAAATTGGCCTTAAAATTAGAGCATATTCTATCTGCTTATAATCAACATAAGACCGTTTAAATTTTAAATGATCCCTTTTCTAATTGCATACGCAACCGCTTCTGTCCTGTTTTTCACCTCCATTTTTCGCATAATTGCCGTCATATAATCACGAACTGTATACTCGCTTAGATGTAATTTATCAGCCGCACTACTCGTTGACTCTCCTTCTGCCATCAGTGCTAAAACTTCAACTTCTCTCACAGTTAAGCAGAATGAGCGTTTATCTATATGCGGCTTTTTTTCGAACTTTCCAATCACTTCTCCTGCACTTTGTCCAAATTTAAGCAAAGCTGTGTATGCGTCTTGTGAGATAGAAAATTGGCTATAAGGCCCTTGATCAAGAATAGCTGCACCTATAAGTCGGTTATTTGAAGGCTGATACAGCGGAGCAACAACTATAGACTTCAATTGAAATTTATTAATGTATTCAATAGGAAAGCTTTCCTTTGCATCCGTAATGAAAAGAGGTTGCAGATATTTCATCCCCTCTCCAAACAATTGCAATAGCTTCATTCCTTTGTCAATCAAAGGAAGATTACGCACATCCTCCATTATTTCTTGAATTGCTTTATTATCAAATTGATGACCTAACAAGCCACTTCCCACTCTATCATCTGATGAATAGGAAAAAATACCACATCTTTCAAAAGGTAAATAATTAATGAAGCCTTGCGTAACTAATTTCACAGATTCATCAAAAGTCTTTGCTTGAATAATGGATTCATAAAACATAATAACAGAGTCTTTCCATTGCTGTTCTTGACGAGGTGCCTTTAATCTCCTTGAACTGTTTTCAAATAATTGCAATATATAGTTTATAAAAGGAATTGTATAGCCAGCTCCTTTTCTATCTATACATATTAAAAGTGTACTATACTTATAGGGTATCGTAATCGTATTTTTATTATTGGAATATGGCATACTTTTTAATAGTTCTTCTGTTAAATTAAAAAAGGTGCTAGCTTTAAAATCATGAGATGGACGGTTCCATTGTGTATTGCTCTGAAACCATTTGCTGATGTAAAATACTTGCTCATTTTTTTCCACGACTGCTAACCAATCAATTGGAAATTGTTCCGAATTTACAAGTTGATCTAGAAAATCATCTATAGTAAATAGAAAATCTTGTTTATCCGTAAGTATATGGTCCCGCATCTTCATAAACACATATTGAATGGCTTGCAGGTCACTATAATCATAGTTTGACTTCCGTTTAACTACCCTATGGACAGCAATTTCCATTAAAGTAATAACAAATTGGTTCATGGGCTGACTTACAGATTTCCTCTTCCCTACTTCGTTTATTTTAATTAATAGAGCTTCTTTATCATATTGAGAATCAAAGATTAAATCTGAAAGCACTTGTAATGAAATAGGGATTTTTGCTAACTTCGTTTCACCACTTTCAAAATAACCTGAAACTTGTTTCCAATGATACTCAATTTGTTTTTGGTTTTCTCTTATTAAACATAAACCATACTGAAAAAAAGTATCCATATATTGGTCTAACCGCATTACTTTCGCCTCTTTTCTTTTTTTAGATAAAAGTTAATAACCACCACCTCACGAACGATGAATGATTATTCATTCATAAATAGACGACATCCTATAATTTTAGGGGGATTATTGCCGCATTTTTTGAAATGCTACAATTTTCGGAATTGAATAAATAACAAAAAGAATCTACAGTTAGATTAACATCTTCAGTATAACAGATATGATTTTTCATTTCTGTACTATAACTGAATTTATATTAACAAAAATTAAAAAGGTTTACAACACGATGGAAACATTGTTCAAAGGAGCGTGATATCAAAAAATGCAATTTAGAAAGCATTGTAAATAAAAAAGGAGGAGATTCTCATTCATAAATTCTCAAAAAAATTGATCATGGTAGTGTTGAGCTTTTTTATTGTGTTTTTCTATAGTGGTGGAATGAAGACGGCACATGCCCAAGAAACAACAAAATCATTTAATTATGTATGTACAGCCAATACTTCTTTTGGTGAGATCGCTATTAATATGAACGTTACACCAACTGCCACAGTACCAAATAAAGTACAAGCCAATCAGGAGTTTTCTGTTTCTAATATACAGACTACTATTGGTGTAGACTTAACCGGACAAATCGAACCATTAAAGGGATTTATTAACCCATTTAACGGTCATGTAAATCAATTGAATTTAACATCGCCAAGTGAAACAGTGAATGTGTTTGGTTCGGAAGGAGTGGCTATTCCCGAGACGCCATTTGATCCCAACGATACCCTGATTTCCTTTCAAATTAGTGGCAATGATACGAATTTCAATGCAGGAGAGGATGATGTAAACATTCATGTAGGTGAAATAGAAGCAGAAATTTATGCAAAATTAGGCACGACACCAATTGATCTACCTGTCACTTGTACCCCTCCAGAAGATACACTGTTTACAACAGTAAAAGTGGAAGAAAAGCTGGATAATCAAGCACCTGTTATTACGTTAAAGGGTGATAACCCAATGACTATAAAAGTTGGAGAAACATACAACGATCCAGGAGTCATGGCTAAAGATGAGATAGACGGGGATCTAACTAAGCAAGTAATAGTTTCTGGTGATCTGAATACTGAAAAACTAGGCGAATACAGCATTACATATACAGTAGAAGATAAAGCCGGAAATCAAGCGACAGCTACTCGAATTGTATATGTAGAAGCTGCAGAACCAGATGACGATGAAAAGCCGGGGGATGGTGAAAAACCTAGTGACGATGAAAAGCCAGAGGATGATGAAAAACCTAGTGACAGTGAAAAGCCGAGCGACGATGAAAAACCGGGTGACGGTGAAAAGCCAGGGGATGATGAAAAACAGGATGATGGCGAAAAACCGGGGGATGATGAAAAACAGGATGATGGTGAAAAACCAGGGGATGATGAAAAACCAGAAGAAAATAATTTAGGTGCAGGAAATGATGACAATAAACCTGGTAACGGCGTAGTGCTTCCAAATACTGCAACGAATATACCGTTCATATTATTAATCGGTGCAATACTTCTAACAGCAGGCGCGTCCATACCTTTGTTTAGAAAATATATTTTTAATTAAACAAGGAAATTGGCAGTGAAAATCTGTATTGATTTTCATTGCCTTTTTAGAAAGTGCTAATAAAATCCTTTTCCTAATTTATAATCTTCAAGAAAATAGATAAATTCGACCTGTAGCCAATCCTTATAGGGGAAAGTTTCTACAAACCTTAAAATTCTAAACTGCCCACTGTACAAATGAAGTGCCTGCTTACAAGCATTTGAACAACCCTGAAGCCAACAAGATAACTTAAAGGAGGATATGATATGGGAAAAGCGGGTTATATTTCCGCAGAAATAAAACGTATTTTCCAAAATAAACATGTAATTCTCACCGTCTCTTTAGCTATATTCGTCCCACTTCTATATGCCATGATTATGTTGTCACCAAAATGGGGTCCTTATGACAATACGAATAATTTACCAGTAGCAGTAGTAAACAATGACCAAGGTGCCATGTCAGATGGTGAGCGTCTAAACATCGGCGATAGTTTAATGACTAGCTTGAAGGAAAACAAATTGCTAGGCTGGGAGTTTGTATCGTCCAAAGAAGCGAAAAAAGGCATGGATAATATGAAATATTATATGACGATTGAAGTTCCAGAAGACTTCTCAACAAAAGCCTTGACCGTTCTCGATGATGAGCCAATAAGACCTACATTACATTACATGCAGAATGAAGGGCTACACTTCATGGCAGCACAAGTTACTAATAAAGCTGCTGAATCAATAAAAACGCAGTTATCTACACAAATAACCACAACATATGTAGAAAATGTAGTCGCTCAATTAAAAGAAGTATCAAGTGGATTTACAGAAGCCTCAGATGGTGCGAAACAGATCAATCTTGGGTCTAATAAACTAAAAAATGGGTCTGAGCAAATTCTAGATTCTTTAAATGAAAAATCCTCCGATATCAAACGATTAGCAAATGGAGCTCAACAATTAGAAGATGGGTCCCAAACGATGAAAGAATCGCTGGTTTCTAAACAGGAAAATATAACGAGTCTTGCTAAGGGTGCGCGAGAATTAAATATAGGAACAGGCACACTTTTAAACAACTTACAAAATAAAACAAATGATGTCACAAAATTAGCTAATGGCTCTTCACAGGTACATGAAGGAACGATACAGTTAATGAACGCTTTAAATGAAAAATCAGCTGATATTGCTCGTCTATCCAATGGGGCTTCCGAATTAGCAGATGGAGCGAACGAACTACGTACTGGTTCCACAAATTTATTGACAGGCGCAAAACAAGCAAAAGATGGAACAACACAACTGAAAAATGGGCTTAGTGAAAGGATTATCCCCGGAAGCGAACAATTAGCTACAGGAGTTCAACAAGCCCAAGCAGGTGTTCACGATACCATTCAATCCATGCAAAGCTTACAAGCAGCGCTTCAAGAATTACCCAACAGTGTTGACGGACTAGAAGATAATGCTTTATACAACATCATTATGGCTCAACTAAATGAAACTTTAAAAACAAGCCCACAAAAACAAAAAGATTTTCAAAAGCTTGTTAACGGAGCAAATCAATTACGAGACGGCCTAAAAAATGAGCTAAGTGTAGGTGTGACCGATTTGAACAGTGGTCTTAAGCAACTTGTAGAAGGTCAACAACAATTTCAAAACGGTGTAATTGAACTAGAAAAAGGAGCGACTGAAGTAGCAGCTGGTAATAAAACCGTAGAAGCAGGATGGAAAGAGTTACAGACAAACGTAGCTACATTACAGGAAGGAACCAAGCAAATAAAAGACGGGAATCTAACTGTAAAAAGTGGGTGGAGTGAGCTTACAGCTGGTACGAAACAATTGCTTAATGGCTCCAGACAAGTACGTGATGGAAACAAGACAGTAGAGATTGGGTGGCAAAAATTGACCGCTGGTGCAATAGAACTGGAAGATGGTTCTAGTCAAGTAAGCGCTGGAAATCAAACTGTAAAACAAGGCTGGGAAACGTTAACAGATGGGGTTTCACAAGTAGACGGTGGCCTAGCAAATTTATCTGATGGAAGTGAAGAATTACAAGAAGGTTTAGAGGGAGCTGCTGCGAAAACGAACAATTTAAACACTACCCAAGAAAATATTTCCATGTTTGCGGAACCTGTTGTTTTAGATGGCGAAGTAATGAACAGCTTTCCTTTTTACCGTGATTCAAACGCACCATACATTTTAACATTAGCGCTTTATGTTGGCATTTTAATTATGTCCTTTGCAGTTAAATATCGCACTCCTGTTATTATTCCTCCATCAGCAACAGCTTGGTTTACTGGCAAAGCTATAAAGCTAATAATGCTTGCTATTCTACAAGCATTAATCCTATCTTTATACACACTCGTTTTCCTAAATTTAGATGTGCAAAGCGGTGTTTCTTTCGTCTTGTTTTCTATTATGGTAAGCTTAACTTTCTTAATGATTATTTTATTCTTAGTAAGTGCAGCTGGAAATGTTGGGAGATTTATAGCATTGGCATTCGTTATCCTGCAATTGTCCACAACCGGATCACCCTTACCAATTGATATGCTCCCAGAAGGATTACGTCAGATGAGTACTTTCTTACCATTTACGTATTCGCTTGAAAGTTACAGAAGTATTATATCTTTAGGCATAACCTCCAATACATGGGAGAGTGTTGGCGGTCTATTCTTATATTTTAGTATTTTCGCATCACTCGCTATGAGTGTGTTCTATATTCGATTCAAATTTATGAGAAAACAAATGCATTATCAAAATAGTGATGCTAAGGAATCCGTTAGCTAACAAAACTGAAAAGAGCCTCCTTTATAAAGAGGCTTTTTTTACTTAAAAATTTTATACTATCATAGCGTGTAACAAATGCTATTTCTGCTTATACCATGTCACACCCAATGCACCTTCTCCAAGATGTGTGCCAATAACAGGTCCAAAATAACTGATAGTCGTTTCAGCGTCAGGGTATTTTTTTAAAAATCGTTGTTCCAAATCAAGAGCGTCAACTTCATTATTTGCATGAACAAAGGCTACCTTGATTGCCCCACCTTCAGAAGCATCTTTTTCCAGCATATCAAGTATCCGCTGTAGCGCTTTTTTCTTGGTACGAATTTTTTCGTATGGCACAATTATTTTATCTACAAAATGAAGAATTGGCTTTACTTGTAGGACACTACCTAAAATGGCCTGTGCCCCATTAAGACGTCCTCCACGATGTAGATTACTTAAATCGTCTACCATAAAATATCCACGCATCGTTTGCTTCATCTCATCGAATCGACGGATAATTTGCTTAGGCTGTTTTCCTTTTTGCACCATATCTACTGCTTCTAATACATAAAAACCTTGCGCCATACAACTAATTTCCGAATCATATGCATAAACTTCAATTCCATCTACCATTTCACCAGCACTTACTACCGCCTGATATGTACCACTAATGCCACTAGAAAGATGGACGGAAACAACCGCATCATATTCTTTAGCCAAATCCTCTAAAACATTTGTAATATAACCGATCGAAGGCTGTGAAGTTTTTGGCAGTTCGTTCGTTTCCTTTAATTTTTGATAAAACTCTTCCGTTGTAATGTCAATTTCTTCCTGATAAGAAGTATCCGTAAACTGGACACTTAATGGCACCATATGTATATTAAATTTATTTCGTATTTCTTTGGGTATATAGGCCGTGCTGTCTGTCATTACAGCAACTTTCATGCAAACCTTCTCCTCTTTATATAGTCTTTGCTTTTATATACTAGTACAACAATCCTATTATATTCTACATGAAATTAATAAAAAATGCATGTTTTAGATAAAGGAAGTATGTGTCAAGTTTTTCTCAACATAGTTACAACCTCTACATTTCCAGCACTCTATTTATGCACACTTTTAGTGATTTATAATACAATAATTTTTTTTAATACATGTAAGCGAAATGTAGCTAGTGACCGCTCTCGCTATATACACTGCAGACTCCCTCCATGGATATGGAAAATCTCTTTAGATTAGGAGTTGTATTTTGATGGTAGTTTTCATTCATTATCCCCGTTTCCTATACTATTAAAAAACTACCTTATGACAGCCACCGTTTTTCTGATCTTATACCTCCGATAGTGCAAAAAAAAAGACACTTCTGAATAGAAGTGACGTTTTCTTATGGTTTGATTGGCTACACTTTGCCTTGTTTAAATGGTAGCTTCATATACGAATAAGTAGAAGAAGTAGAGTGCTTACTAGATTACTTCTACCCACCCTTTGCGGATAGCAGCAACAACAGCCTGCGTTCTATCATTAACATTCATTTTTTGTAGAATATTACTCACATGGTTTTTTACTGTCTTTTCGCTAATATAAAGTGTTTCAGCTACAGCGCGATTGCTTTTTCCATCTGCCAATAATTGTAATACCTGGCACTCTCTTTTTGTTAGTAAATGGAGTGGTTGCCTATATTCTATACCATTTTCCGCTAAGGACGATAGATTGTCTTTTGCTAGTCTGCGATACTCCATCACTAAGTTATGTGTCACTTTTGGATGCAGATAAGAACCGCCATCACTGACAACCTTAATCGCTTCGATCAATGCCTCTGAATCCATTTCTTTTAATAAATAACCTTGTGCCCCAGTTTTTAGAGCGTGGGTAACATAGCTCTCATCATCATGGATAGATAAAATAATGACGCTTGTATTTGGAAAATAACGGACAAGATCCTTGGTTGCCTGAACTCCATTCATATTTGGCATATTAATATCCATTAACACGACATCTGGGTTATTTTCCTTTACAAGTTTGGCAGCCATTGAACCGTCATCGCCTTCTGCCACTACTTCAAATGCCGGTTCAAAATCCAATATTCTTTTTACGCCTTCACGAAATAATTTATGGTCGTCTATTAAAACAATACGTATTTTTCTTTCCTCAGTCATTATAATAGTTCCTCCTGCATCAAAAATAAATTTCTTTCCCCTGGAATTCCTTATGATAGAATCAAATATTATCTATATCTAGACGTACCTACGATGAATAAGCTTCTTCCGAAGTTAGGGTTTGTTAATATCTTCCTTAGAGCAAAAAACTTCTGTTTCATATCGGAATTTTAGAGTGTTCTATTTTATTATACCGTTATACAGACGTATAAGGAACCTTTATGTAAATAGTTGTTCCTTTTCCTATGCTTGATGAGATATTCATTTCACCTTCAAGCATCTCCACTCTTTCTCTCATACCAATTAATCCAAATGATTTATCTTTTTTTAACGAAGGGTCGAACCCTACCCCATTATCTTTAATTACCATCGTTAAATCACTTTTTCCTATATCCAATTTCACTTGAATTAAAGAAGCTTCTGCGTGTTTTACAGCATTTTGTAAAGCTTCTTGTACTAATCGAAAAACAGCAATTTCATATTTTTGATGCAATCGCTTTTTCTCTCCAAATGCATGAAATTCAATTTTCAAATTATTATAGTCTGCGGTGGTAGAGATATATTTTTTCATGGTAGGAATTAAACCTAAATCATCCAAAGCCATCGGACGGAGGTCATAAATAATTCTTCTTACTTCGTATAAGGAGGAGCGTATCATCTCACGAACACTTTTGATTTCTACCAGTGCTTGATCTACGTCTTGATTAAGAAAAGTACGTTCTACCAGTTCAGATCGCAATAGTATATTCGCGAGCATTTGTGCTGGTCCATCATGAATTTCCCTGGAAATTTTCCGTCGTTCTTCTTCCTGGGCTTCAATAATTTTTAAGCCAAATTCCTGTTTTTCTTTTGCTTCTTCAAGCATTTCATTTACTTGTTTAAAGTCATCATGTAAATAGTTAAGAACCACAGATATTTTACCAGCTAACCCTTCAGCCCGTTCAATGGTTTGTGCAAGAGAAATTAATCTTCTCTCTAAATCATCTCTTTTTTCACGCAGTACACTTTCTTCCTGACGCAACATGGCTAGTTTAGTCTGCATAGAATGTGTCTTTTCATATACTTCTCTTATCTCGGCTTCAGAGTATCTATCGAAATGCTTACTCACTTCAGCTAGTCTCCTACGAGAAAAGCGAACTTTTTGTTCCAAATCGTCACCATCATTAATATGTTGTGCTACCCTTATTTTTGTATCTTGCAACTCTTTCACAAGATGTTCATGCTCTTTTCTTGCTTCTTCACTAATACTAAAAATTTCATCTTTACTATTTTGCACTACTTCAATCATCTCATGAATAATATAATCTAAAACTCGATCGCTAATTCTTTGCGCCATCATTTCCCACCAACCTATGTTATAATTATACGCAAACTGTCCAACTTTTTATAGGGTCTTTTAGCATACATAAGAAAGACGTAAAATGCATCTTTGTACTCAATTTATAAATACAACCGGACCTCTATTCCTACTTTTTACTATAAAGTGAATCTTCAATACGTGTGGTTTTCTTTAACCCCCACTGATTCTTTAAATGAACAAAGGTGCTGTTATCACCCAATTAGGCTTGTTCAGCTCACATCTTTTAATGCTTGAAATGAGAGCTTTACAGCACTTTATACCCGGGATAAAAGGACATGTTTATACATTTTTGTAAAGCCGTTTTTTCCATAACTTATAAAAGAAAATCTTGTGAATGAAAGATTCACTTTATGATGTATATCCCTTTTTCTACTCTATAAAACCTTTGTTGTAGGTTATATAATTTTAATTTTTTATCGCTAATGTGTTTGAAAATACTTTATTTGTAGGATTTATGTAGAAAATTCGAGAATATACACTGTTTGTTAGCACTATAATCCGACGGTTTACAAAACGAATATATCTTATTTTATCACGCAAATACCAAGGAGGAAATGGAAATTGCTCGATCGTTATTATACTGTAAAACGAGAAGGTCAAGACGAAATTATAATACAAAAATCTCGGTTTATTGGCTATGTTAAAAGAGTTGAAACGGAAGAAGATGCACAAAAATTCATTCAAGAAATAAAGAAAAAACATCATGATGCAACACACAACTGCTCTGCTTATATAATAGGAGAACACGACCAAATTCAAAAAGCGAATGATGACGGAGAACCTAGCGGAACAGCAGGAGTGCCTATTCTAGAAGTACTGAAGAAACAAAAATTGAAAGATACTGCAGTTGTTGTCACACGTTATTTTGGAGGTATTAAGCTTGGAGCAGGTGGTCTCATTCGAGCATATGGGAGCACAACTTCACAAGCAATTAAAACAACTGGAGTGATTAAGCGTCAGCGCATGCAAGGATATACGGTGACTGCGGATTATGGGTTATCTGGTAAATTAGAGCATGCTCTACGACAGTCGGAATACATCTTACACAAAACAGATTATACAGATCAAGTCACGTACCATGTTTATGTCGAAGTGGGAGCAGAAGCAGATTTGGAAGCTTTTATAGTTGAATTAACCAATGATCAAGCAAGAATAAACAAAACAGATACGACTTACCTTGAAATTGATGTATAAAAGCTGATTTTTATCCTTCCTATCATATAAAGGGAGCTCTTCTTTCAAAAGAGCTCCCTTGAAAATTGTTCTATTTTGTTGAAATATAGATGTAGACAAACTCACGTTTTGGCAAGTACAAAGAAATATGAACAGCACTTTGACTCCTCATTTATTCCTATCCCAACCTCAAACATTTGCTTACTGCTTCCCAAATTAAGAAACTCTTGCTAATAGAGAAGCCTTTTATTAAAGTAACTTACACGCTGCTTCATCCGCTATAATAATAACATTATTATGGTTTTGCAATATGGAAGCTGGAAATTCTTCGCTTACTTTACCATTTACTACTCGTTTCAACGCTTCCGCTTTTCCTTCTCCAGAGACAAGCAATACAATTTGCTCACTCTCCATAATGGTTTCAATTCCCATTGTTATTGCTTGCGTAGGTACTTCATCAAGCGATATAAAAAAACGTGCATTAGCTTGACGCGTAGACTCATCCAGTTGAACAATATGCGTTCTGCTTGTGAACGGGGTTCCTGGTTCATTAAAACCAATATGCCCATTTAAACCTAGACCAAGAATTTGCAAATCTATATTACCTGCCTGTTTAATACGTTTTTCATAATTTATAGCTTCTTGATTAAGATCAAGTGCATTACCATTTGGCAAGTATGTTTGATGAGCTGGTATACCAAGATGATTAAATAGTTTTTCATTCATATAGTAGTTATAGCTATTAATATCTTCTTTTTCCAAACCTACATATTCATCAAGATTGAAAGTAACAACATGTTCAAATGATACTTTTTCCGCTTTATATTGGTTAATTAAATACTCATATAATCCTTCCGGAGTAGATCCTGTTGCCAAACCTAGTACTGGTTTTTCAAGCGCATTTACTTTTTCGATGACCATTTCTCCGGCACGTTCACTTAACTCTTCATAATTACGAACCTTCATTAATTCCATTTTCTCTATCTCCTTTAAATGCTATTTTCCCTCTGCAAAATGTATACTTAATATCCAAATGTTCATTCACAATGAGAACATCGGCATCTTTTCCTGGTGTGATACTACCTTTTCTATCATATATGTTTATTTGTTTGGCAGGATTTACAGCAGTCATTTCAATAATGTTATGCATAGAAGCTTCTGTTAATCGCAACATGTTTTGCGCACCTTCCTGCATTTTTAAAATGCTTCCTGCTAAAGTACCATTATCTAATACTGCTCTATCTGCAGAAACATGTACGGGCTGCCCACCTAACTCATACTCACCAGCAGGTAAACATTTTGCCCGCATCGCATCTGTAATTAAAAGTAGTCGTTTACTACCAATGTTTTGATAAATAAGTTGCAACATTTCTGGTACAACATGAATACCATCTGCAATGAGTTCTGCACGTAATTCTTTGAGTTGCATAGCTGCACCAACTGTGCCGATATCACGGTGATGAATACCGTTCATAGCATTACAAAGATGTGTAACTTGCTTAACCCCATGCTTTACAGCTTGTTGCATCATAGAAAAGTTAGCATTCGTATGACCTGCAGACACATTGACCCCATCAGCAGCTAATTTTTTTATAAACGCTCCATTCGAGTCAAGCTCTGGAGCCATTGTAATCGTTTTTATTTTGTTTCCAGATAGTTCCTGCCAGTGGTTGAATACGTCTATATCGGGATCTTTAATGTATTGTAATGGCTGAGCACCCGCTTTCTTCTTTTCAATGAATGGTCCCTCCAAATGCACCCCAACCACTTCTGCTTGACCAATTTTATTGACGTAATCACGTACATTTCTTAAAGCTGCTTCCGTTTGCTCAGGAGACTGTGTAATCGTTGTCGCTAAATAGCTAGTCGTCCCTTCTTTGGGAAGCGTTTTACTCATCGTATCTAAAGCTGCTTCGGTAGCATCCATCACATCCGAACCATTCGCACCATGAATATGTCCATCAATAAAGCCAGGGATTACAGATAAACCATTTGCATCTATCACTTGCGTTGCTTCAGGTAAACAAGCCGGAAAATCCCCATGTTGGTGAACAGAACTAATTTTCCCTCCATCTAAAAGCAAACTGCCATTTTTGATGATCGTCGTTTCTGTGAATATATTAGCGTTTTTAATGAACATAGGCAAAGTTTTATCCATTTCAGGTCGCTTCCTTCCTTTGATGTAAAATATGTATTCTGCTATATTGAAGCAAAATCACCATTATCTATTAAAAACATCATTTCCTTCATTAAGCACCATAATAACACAACTTGTGTTATACTTCACATTTTTTTATAATCATTTATCACTTTATGATTTGCTGAAAAATTTTTGCTATCAACATTATTTATACCTTGATTTTCCCAAAAATATAAAACTTATAACATATGAAGAAGTAGCATCCCAGATATTGAAATACTACTTCTTAGTTTTAAGATTTAGGTGCTACTGAACTTGTTAACGTAATACTCCTTAATTCTTTAACAAGCATATTCACCATTTCTTGTGAAGAGTTTATATTTTGATTTTCTGTTTCTTGAATAACTTTCTTTAATAAATTTTTATACTTTTCCTGCTCACCCATTCATTTCCCACCTCTAAACTTCCATTTTGTGTAAATGAACCATTGACATGAAGCTTCAATAATTTTATAATTTTTTACCAAATCACTATAAATTCTACTAAACTTTACACAGTTATACAATGGTTTCGCTATTTTTTTCATGATTAAGAATATACATAATATTAACCCCTTATTATTTCATTGCTTTTCAAGTTGGTTGAAGTAGCTCATTTTGTGTTAAAAACACAATCCTTCGTTCCCGCTTTTATTTTATGATTAGTGAAATTTGGCTTATCGCCAAAACCGCATCCTTTAGAAGATAACCGGGAAATTTTTACGCTTTCGTTTGCCAAATATTTTCAGGCTATAATATTATATGTCACTAAAATAAAATTGGGAGTCACTCTAATAAAACACCGAATACTTTCCTAGCGTGTAAACAAAAAAAGAATAATCCAGAACTTTTTACCGCTCTTTGGTTATTCTTTGTTCATTCGCCATTTATTAAATTCTAAGTATTCTTTAAATGTTCTTTTATCATTCCCGATTCCATTGTTTCTTTAACAATTTCCAGCCACTCCTCATCATATTGTTCTGCTGCTAAACTTGTTTCCTCTTGTAACAACTCATTTATGGACACACCTAGTACATAAATTATTTTTTCAATGAACTGAATAGAGGATTTTTCTGTAAACCGCGTTCAATGGAACTTAAATAGGATTTTTCTACACCAGTCTTTTCCGCTAATGCTGAAATTGACATTTTTTGCCTTTTCGTAATTCTTTTTATTTTTTCTCCAATCAATTCTTAATTCCCCACCTTCTTTCAAATGGCATTATGCCATAACTTTTGACAATAGTTGTTTTTTTTCGAAAAATCATTTTATACTTTAATCCCTTCTCGGACATTACTTAAAAACAAACGAATACTTTATCTACATGTATATGCGGTTGCTTACAAAATTGAAAGGAGAGGAAAAATAGACGAATACGACTAATTTCGATATAATCAAACCGTAAATTAATTTTATAGTTTGCCTCTTTAAATGATCATTTATACAGACAAGTGCAATGCAATGCAATAAGGTGTAAAATATTAGCAAATAACACTAACAGACTTCTATCATCTTAAAAATGCTTTCAACTAAGCACATGTTCAACCTAGCAGCCCAAGTTGGGTTAAGGTAGCTCTATCATTTTCTTTAGAATTACTTTACTTATCACTAAATCATTATGGCGAAAAAGCGCCTTGGTTTTACTTTTATTATAAACTTGAAATTTTATATACTTTATACAGTGTTAAAAATTCGTCTTCACACAAGGAATATAGCTAAGTTAACAAGAATAATGATATAGGAGTGAATTTATTGAGTACGAGAATGGAGAAAAGCAAAAAAAAGCGGAAATGGCCGTTATGGCTAGGTAGTATCTTTATAGCCATTCTGTTAATTGTAGGAGCAACTATTTTTTACATTTGGAATCAAATTAATAGCACAGTTGACACGATGCATAACCCACTTTCACGTGACAATGATCCAGAACGACAAAAAGAACTCGAAGCTATCTTTAAAGATACAAAAGCTGTGAACGTTTTACTGCTCGGAGTCGATGAACGAAGCGGTGATAAAGGAAGATCGGATACGATGATCCTTTTATCGCTTAATCCAAAAACGAATGCAATGAAAATGATAAGTATCCCCCGTGATACATATGTCAACATTCCTGGTAGAGGAAAAGATAAAATTAATCACGCATATGCGTTCGGAGATGTAGAACTATCCGTCCAAACCGTGGAGGAAAACTTTGATATTCCAGTACATTACTATGCCAGTGTCAACATGGAAGGTTTTAAACAAGGGATTGATGCATTAGGTGGAGTGACCGTCACGAATAAGACCGCTTTTTCTCAAGGGGGTTCTGAATTTCCAAAAGGTGACGTGCAATTAAACGGAGAACAAGCATTAGACTACATACGGATGCGAAAAAATGATCCCAGAGGTGACTTAGGTCGTAATGAACGACAGCGCGCAGTAATCATGGCTGCTATTAATAAAGGAGCTAGCTTTTCAAGCATTACTAAATTTGGAGATATACTTACCATACTCGGGGATAATGTCAAGACGAATTTGGACATGGATGATATGCAGACGTTATTCAGCAACTATCGAAACACGAGAAATAACATATCCACTATAGAAATTAAAGGGAACGGTCAAATGATCGGCGGGATTTGGTTTTATGTTGTCCCTGAGTCGGAGTTTAGTCGTGTACAGTCTGAGATTAAAACGCATATGGATGGGAAATAGTGTGGAATAAAGTAACATGAAAGGACTGTACGTCCATGTTACTTTGCTAAATTGAAATAAAGGGAGGTTACTATGAGAAAATTAATTGTTATCGCAATCATATTGTTAGTAGGAGTCATAACTGCCTGTTCTGATGATAACGCAACACCAAGCGATCGCTTTTCCAATTATATCAATCATTGGAACAAGAAAGAATTCGATAAAATGTATGCCATGTTAAGCAAATCAGCTAAAGAAAATTATCCAACAGAACAATTCGTCGATCGTTATAAAAAAATTTATCAGGATTTAAATGTTTCTGATTTAAAAATTGAAGCAGAAACATTGAGTGATAAAGAAAGTGAAAAAGCGATGGAAGATGGAAAAGTATCCATTCCTTTTTCCGTAAGCATGAAAACAACAGCAGGTCCTATATCTTTTGATTACGAAGCAAATCTAATCAAGCAAGAGGATGAGGATAAAGAAAACTGGTATGTAGATTGGGACACTGGTTTTATTTTCCCAGAAATGAAAGATAGCGGTGAGCTCCGGATTGATTCTACAACACCTGCTCGAGGCGAGATTCGTGATCGCAATGATATGCCTCTTGCGATGAATGATACCATTTATGAAATAGGAATTGTACCTGAGAACCTTGGGGAAAACGCAAAACAAAACAAGAAAAAAATCGCCCAACTACTTGGACTATCTATTGAATCAATTGACGAAAAACTGAATGCCAGTTGGGTAGAGCCAAATTTATTTGTTCCAATAGCAAAAATTACGAAAGAGGATGAAGCGCTCTGGAATGAGCTTGTTGCTATCAATGGTATTACTAGGCAAGAAACGACAGGACGAATCTATCCAGGGGGAGCAGCTACCGGAGCACTCGTCGGTTATATCGGACAAGTAACTGCAGAAGAGTTAAAAAAACAGAAGGAAAATAATTACTCTGCACAAGATACTATTGGTAAAAGAGGATTAGAGAAATTATACGAAAAACAGCTACGCGGCATAAAAGGTAGTACCGTTAAAGTTATAAATGATGGAGAAGAGACAATTCTCGCAGAAAAAGAGGCCAAAGATGGCGAGAATGTACAGCTAACCATCGACATAAATGTACAGGAGAAAATCTATAACACACTAGATGGCGATAAGTCTACAACCTCTGTAATAGATGCAAAAACAGGGGAAACACTTGGCTTAGTATCCAGCCCTTCTTTTAATCCAAATGAGATATTATATGGAACAACAGCAAATATTTGGAAAAAACTAGAAGAGGACAAAGAAAATCCACTCTTAAATCGTTTTTCTTCCACTTATGCTCCTGGATCGGTAATTAAACCAATTACTGGGGCAATTGGAATGAAAAATGGAACGATCGATCCAAAAGAGGGGTTAAAAATAAGTGGTCTTACTTGGAGTAACGGGGAAGGCTGGGGAGATTATGAGGTAACACGTGTATCCCAATCAAACGGCCCTGTTGACCTACATGATGCTATCGTTCGATCTGATAATATCTATTTCGCCATGCAAGCTGTCGATATGGGTGCAAAAGCTTACGTTGAAGGACTGAAAGCATTCGGCTTAGGTACGGATTTCCCATTTGAATACCCGATTACAGCATCTTCTATATCCACTTCAGAAAAGCTAGATGATGAAGTGCTACTAGCAAATACAAGCTATGGTCAAGGCGAAGTAGAAATGAGCTCGTTACACCTAGCTACAGCTTATACAGCATTTTTAAATGACGGGAACATGCTAAAACCAACTTTGTTAACAAGTGAAGAGAAGGCACAAGTGTGGAAAGATAAATTAATTACACCAGAGCAAGCGGACATAATCAAAGAAGCACTGCGAGATGTTGTTGTAGATGGAACAGCAAAGCGTTCTGCAAAAAATGCTAAATTCCCTGTTTCGGGTAAAACGGGGACGGCTGAGTTAAAATTAACTAATGATAGTGACGGTCAGGAAAACGGTTGGTTTGTTGGTTATCCTACAGACGATGAAGACATTATTGTTTCCATTATGATTGAAGAAACAAAAGGCAATAGTGGTCTTTCTACAGAAAAGGCGGTAGAAATACTCCATAAAATGAAAGAATAACTGTTAACGCACTCTGACTTTTACCATTCATGGGAAATAGCTCTTAGTATGAAGAAGGATACGCACATGGGAATATGCGTATCCTTTTCTTATTGTTCTAAAGTTAATTGTTCTTGTTCCGTAAAAACTCTAGATCTCGTTAAAAAACGCTTCCCTTCAGGCCCTTCTAGGGAGAACATGCCTCCCCTTCCATTAACTGCATCTAAAATGAGCTGTGTATGCTTCCAATATTCATATTGATCCTTTGATATATAAAATGGCACTCCAGCAATACTACCCAATAACACATCCGCATCACCGACACGAAACTCATGGAGAGGATAGCACATTGGTGAGCTTCCATCACAGCATCCTCCAGACTGATGAAACATTACTTCTCCATGTTCACGTTTCAACTTTTCTAACAATTGAAGTGCTGCTTTCGTCGCTGTTACCCATTCTACCATATGATCCCCCTTTTAACAAAAAATCTATACAGCTCTAAAAGCCCACTCTCCATTTCTCCGCCTCCTATTAAAACAATATAGTTTATTGTCGATTTCTTATCGTGAAACTGGACTTTTTGGCGCATTTGAAGTACAGAACATTTCCACTTTCTATTGCATTAAAATAATCCTGCCGGCCTTTCGCTATAGCTTACTAGCAAGTTTTTCGTTTGCTGATAATGGCTAAGCATCATTAAATGATTCTCCCTACCAATACCAGACTTTTTGTATCCGCCAAATGCTGCATGTGCAGGGTATTGATGATAGCAATTTGTCCATACGCGACCAGCCTCTATATTTCGACCAAAACGGTAAGCGGTATTAATATTTCTCGTCCATACCCCTGCACCTAGTCCATACAGTGTATCATTTGCAACCGTAAGTGCTTCTTCTTTATCTCTAAAAGTTGTTAATGACAGAACTGGTCCAAATATCTCTTCTTGAAAAATGCGCATTTTATTATTCCCTTTAAAAATAGTTGGCTCTACATAATAGCCATTTTTCAAATCAGGGTCATCGACTTCTTGTACATTTCCACCAATTAAAACCTCTGCTCCCTCTTGCTTACCTATATCTAAATAAGATTGGATTTTCTCCAATTGTTCTCGAGAAGCTTGTGCTCCCATCATCGTAGTAGTATCCAATGGGTGCCCTAACTTAATTTGTTTGACCCTATCTATAGCGCGCTCCATAAATTTATCATATATCGTTTCTTCAATTAATGCTCTAGATGGACATGTGCATACTTCCCCTTGATTTAACGCAAACATCGTAAACCCTTCGACGGCTTTTTCTAAAAAACCATCATCCTCTTCCATTACATCTGCAAAGAATATGTTCGGAGATTTACCACCAAGTTCCAATGTGACAGGAATAATATTTTCCGACGCATATTGCATAATTAATCGTCCGGTAGTTGTTTCCCCTGTAAAGGCTACTTTTGAAATTCTACTATTTGAAGCTAGTGGTTTACCTGCTTCAACGCCAAATCCATTAATCACATTCACAACACCTGCAGGAATTAAGTCTTTCACTAGATCAAGCCATACATGAATAGAAGCTGGCGTTTGTTCAGCTGGTTTTAAAACAACACAGTTTCCAGCAGCTAGTGCAGGAGCTAATTTCCATGTAGCCATTAATATTGGAAAATTCCAAGGAATAATTTGTCCTACTACTCCTAAAGGTTCATGGAAATGATAAGCGACCGTATCTTTATCAATTTGACTAACTCCGCCTTCCTGTGCTCGAATCACACCTGCAAAATAACGAAAATGATCAATAGCAAGTGGTATATCTGCAGCTAACGGTTCACGGACTGCCTTTCCATTATCCCAAGTTTCTGCAACAGCTAACTTTTCCATGTTCTCTTCCATTCGATCAGCGATTTTATGAAGCAACAATGATCTTTCCGTTACCGATGTTTGGCTCCATATCATTTTCGCCTCATGAGCGGCATCTAACGCAGCTTCTACATCTTCCTTTGTAGATCTTGCTATCTGACAAAATACTTCTCCAGTTACCGGACTTGCATTTTCAAAATAATTTCCATTGGCTGGTGGAAGATATTCTCCTCCTATAAAATTATCATATTTTTCCCTAAAATGAACTACAGCATTTTCCGTATTTGGATTAGCATACCTCATCTAACTTTCTCCTCCCTTTTAAGAAAGCGCTTTCAAGTAATTGTGATTTTAGTATAACAAATCATTTCGAATAATTGCAAGATTATAGCTACTTGTATATTATGTCTAAGATTTATCATATCTTAAGGAAACGATTCTTATAATATATGAGCGAAGGCGCCGGCGCCAGTTTAGCAACGTAGCGAATCGAACGAATCAACAGAGATAAATATAGTGCAAAAAACCCTTGATATCTATCAAGGGCTAGTAGCAGGGGTTTATATCTTATAAAGAGATACTTATTGGTTCATGCTACTTAAGTTCAGGAAGAGTCCTTACTTCCTTTTGCATAGTGGACTTACATAACGGACATGTTGGTTCCTCCTCAAAACTATACGACTCCCGCATCCAACCTTGACAGTCGTCACTGGTGCATGACCAAATGTTCGTTTCCACTTCTGGAACCGGTTCTTTTGGTCCACGTGAAAAAGACATGTGAGCATCTCCTTTCTAATACTAACTTCTATTATACGCCTATTGTTGCCAGAAGGAAAGCTACTAAGCGTACAACTATCGTTCGATGCATCCTGTTTCTAGGGTTTAAAAAGGTTATTCTACTTATATTCACTAGCGTTGCATAAAAAGTAATGCTTCAAGTCAAGCGTTAATTTTCCATTTGAGACATAGGTAACAGAATTTTCTGATATATGTTATTTGTACACAATGAAAAAAAGACAACAGGCATGAGAGGT
>NZ_JABXHF010000060.1:0-26253 GCF_013393565.1 Virgibacillus sp. | reverse complement strand
AAATATCAAAAATGGTTGCATTTGCCTACTGGGAGAAGCATTTGTTCGTGGCAGTTGTCTGTTCCTGATAATTTGCAAGAAATAGGATTTAGGGAAATAATTCATGATGAATGTGGTTTGCAATCTGAAAGTGAAATTTGGTTTATCGGGGAATTAACGTAATTACAACCTTATATTACATGTAGCTGGAGCTTGCTGATGGGATTGCTTTAGCAAGTTTTTTCCAATAAACATCTCAATGAAAGTTGTCATAAAGTAATACTTATTTTACTCCTTTGTACTAGCGAAAATCAGGCAACGTAGAATCGTTACCTGATTAACCTTCTGCCTCTTTTTTTACTGCTTTTTTCGACACCGTTTTTTTATCGTGGTTACCAAGTAGTACATTTTTGGCTTTGATTCTATTTTTACGGTTGCTTAATACATATAAGGTATCATCTTCTAAAATGACGGTGTCACCCGTAGGCGTTATAATTTGCTTATCACGAATAATGCCAATAATCAATGTGTCATCAGGTAGTTCAATCTCATTTAATGTTTGATGGATAGCAGGTGACTTAGAAAAAATATGCACTTCCATAATCTCTGCTTCCGTATTACCCAAATGTATTAGTTCCATGGTTGGTTTAGTTGGATCATTTTTTTCACCTGTAAATCCAAGCTTTGAAGCAAGCCAAGACAATGTGCTACCTTGTACGAGTGCGGATATAAGGACAACGAAAAAGACAGCATTAAAAATCAGATCGCTATTCTCCACCCCGGCAATAACTGGATACGTCGCTAATACGATAGGTACGGCACCTTTAAGACCAGCCCAAGAGATAAACAATCGCTCTTTCATATTATATTTCATAAAAAACATTGAAATAAAAACAGCAATAGGTCGAGCGATGAACATAAGAATAAGGGTTAACAGCACGCCTTGCCAAAATATGGCAGGTAATGCCTGAGGGAAAACGAGCAAACCAAGCAAAATAAACATAAGAATTTGCATCATCCAAGCAAAACCTTCACTGAATCGTAAAATGGAGAAACGATACATCAGGTCACTATTTCCGACAAATACAGCCATGACATATACAGCAAGTAATCCACTTCCCCCAAAGAAATCCGCGAAAAAATAAGTCGCGGTAGCCATCCCAATTGCAAGTGCCGGATATAGTCCAGAAGTATCCAAATTAATATTATTAATGATAAGGACAGTAAGTTTTCCGAGTAATAGCCCAAGCAGGAGTCCTAAACCCATTTGTAAAAAGAAACTGCCGATCGTAGTCCAAATAGATGCGTCAGGAACCTGAATTAATTCAATAAACGCAACCGTTAGAAATACAGCCATCGGATCATTTGACCCTGATTCAGCTTCTAGTGTAGAAGTCAGCTTTGCTTTTATGTTTTTATTGCCAAGTACGGAAAAAACAGCAGCTGCATCTGTTGAGCCAACGATAGCCCCAAACAGCATGCCTTCTAGTACAGTAAGGTCAAGAATGTACATGGCAGCAAATCCAGTCACAACGGTTGTTAATAAAACACCTAACGTTGCAAGTGATCCGGCTGCACCGAGAACAGGTCGAATCTGCTCCCATTTTGTTTGCGTACCACCTTCGAATAAAATGATAATTAACGCCATAATTCCGATGAGTTGCATAAGCTGCGCATTTTCAAAGAAGATAAATTCATTTAAACCCATCCCGATTATGAGGAAAAGAACGAGAGCGGGAAGTCCAAGTTTAGAGGAGAACTTCGTTGCCAAAACGCCGACAATGAGCATAGCGGAAAATAAAAAAATAAGCATTTGCAATGATAAGTCCATGTTGAACAATCCTTCCAAAAAGAACAATCTAATTCTATTATATCGTTATTACCCTATTTTGAACAAAAATGAGCGCTTGAAATATAAATAAAAGTTCAAAGGATAGAGTGGAGGATAAAAGAAAAAGT
The DNA here is from genome assembly GCF_013393565.1 of Virgibacillus sp. Classification (NCBI taxonomy): domain Bacteria; kingdom Bacillati; phylum Bacillota; class Bacilli; order Caryophanales; family Bacillaceae; genus Virgibacillus; species Virgibacillus sp. The sequence continues at coordinate 24,315 of NZ_JABXHF010000060.1, read as the reverse complement.
TACGAGTAAAGACGCATTTCGTATATAAAAGCCGTATGTATAATTTTAAGGAATAGACTAAAATTAAGACGGAGCTACTACGTTTAGCTATTAAGAGGAGGGTTCTCAATTGGCAGATAAGCAACGACAATTTAAAGAAACGAAAAACCATGGTGAGCATCGCAATGGGCGAAAAAGTCCTTATAAAAATAGTCGTACACATGGTAGTGGGCAGCCAGATGAATATGTTACAGATAGGAAAAAATAATATAGTTTGTGCAAGACAATTACACGTGTGTAGCTATCTATGATGTTAGCTAAAAGCATATAAGATGCTGTAAAAAGAAATCTAACAGAAACGAGCGTGTTTCTTTAGAGCGAAGTGAGCTCCTTTTGTGCTTAAAATATGCACAGGAATAAACTTCTTTCGTCCGTAATTTAATATGGTACTAAAAGCCCCGACTTTCACCAACACAAAGTTGAAGAGGGGGATGAAGGAAACGAACTTCCCTTATTATATGAAGTATCGAAATATTATTGCAAATAACGACATAATGGCTTACAATTTAATTGTGAACAAGTTCACCAAAAGAGGAGGAAGGCATAAAATGAAAGCACTTACTTATTTTGGACCAGGAAAGAAAGATTTTATCGACAAACCAAAGCCAAAGGTAGATAAAGCAACAGATGCATTGATTAGAGTGTCGAAAACAACGATTTGTGGTACAGATTTGCATATCTTAAAAGGTGATGTTCCAGCGGTAACAGAAGGTAGAATTTTGGGGCATGAAGGTGTAGGTGTTGTTGAAGAAGTTGGCGAAGGTGTGAAAAACTTTAAAAAAGGGGATAAAGTTATTATCTCTTGTGTCACTTCTTGTGGGAAATGTGAAAATTGTAAGCGGGCGCTTTATGCGCATTGTGAAGATGGAGGCTGGATCTTAGGTCACCTCATTGATGGAACGCAAGCTGAATATGTACGTATTCCGCATGCAGATAATAGCTTATATCATATTCCTGATGGTGCAGATGAAGAAGCGTTAGTAATGTTAAGTGATATCCTTCCGACTGGATTTGAAATTGGTGTACTTTACGGACAGGTACAGCCTGGACAAACTGTAGTAATTATCGGAGCTGGTCCAGTCGGTATGGCAGCTTTGCTTACTGCGCAATTTTATTCGCCGGCAGAAATTATTATGGTGGATTTAGACGATCATCGTTTGGAAGTTGCTAAGAAATTTGGCGCTACAAAAACGGTTAATAGCTCAGATGGAAAAGCAGTAGAAAAAATTATGGATTTAACAGATGGAAAAGGTGTAGATGTGGCAATGGAAGTTGTAGGTATACCCGCTACGTTTGAAATTTGCCAACAAATTATTAAACCTGGAGGTGCCATCCCAGTATTAGGAGTGCACGGTAAAGCTGTTGATTTCCATCTTGAAAAATTGTGGATTAAAAACATTCGTTTAACGACAGGTTTAGTAAGCACGAGCACTACGCCAATGCTGTTAAAAACGGTGCAATCAAATAAATTACAGCCAGAAAAACTGATAACACATCGTTTTACGTTTGACGAGATGCTAAAAGCATATGAAGTATTTGAGAATTCAGCGAAAACAGAAGCATTAAAATTGGTTATTTCCAATGAATAAATGGATAGAAAAGGGTCAAGCGACTTGCTTGGCCTTTTTCAAAAGATAAGAAAGTATAAAATTTGATGCTATGGCGTAACCAAATAACTGAATGGGCCCCGTCTGGCTCCAGCGCCCAGCAACTAGGCGACTTCACTCCATTGCCCTAAGCTAAGTCATCATCGGTTCGTTCTAAATAGGAAGGCCGACTAAAGACGGGCTTGCCGGAGGGCGCCGGCATACTCCTGTTGCAGGAGCATGATTCCTAAAACTTTAGTTGATTCGTTCCACTCGCTACGTTGCTAAACGGGCACTTGCGCCTTTGTTCTTCGAATCATACTTACAAGAGTGGGCATTTTTATAGGACTATATACCATTCGTTTACATGCTTAAAAAGCCAAGTGGTGTTAAAAGGCTGTGTACAATAGATAAACTTATCTACAGAGAATTAGCTAAACTTCTGTATAATGTCTATTTCTTTATGAATGGAGTTATCTTTCAGAAAAGACAATAAGGCGACATTTTCCACCAAACGTCACCAATTTTTTACATTAAATTAATATTTAGTTGCTATAATGAAGTAAAATAGGTATAAAGTAGGGGGATTTTAGTTGCGTATACAGAAGCCGACTTGGTTCACGCGTTTTTTTTCATTTACAAAAAGTATGCAAACAAAATTTAGCTTGTGGAGCAGATTACTCATCCTGTTTATTGTGTTATTACTTCTTTCTGTCATGGCTGTAGGTGTTAGCTCATACATACAAGCAAAGAAAATGACCACATCAGCAATTGAAAATCGGCTAGAACGTGAAACCGAATTAATGGGTTACATTGCAGAGAATCTAAAATTTTTGTATGTCAGTGATGATACGTATTTTCATCAGCAATTGAATGCAAATGTTAGAGAGCAAAAAAATAAGCTAGCTAAAGAAGGGATACCGTCCGAATATTTTTACGTACAGTCTGGAGAAGTTGTTCCCCTTCAGGAAAGTGAGGGAGAGCTTCCGCCAATATCGAATGCATTGGTAAATGAATTAGTAGAACAAAAGGATGGTCTATTGCATAAGACCATTGACGGAAAAGAATATACGTTAACGTTTCAAGAAATGAAAGAGGTAAAAGGATTATATGTGTTGGTTGTCCCTACTTCTTCGTATATGGGGCCAGTAAAAGGAATGGCTATGGATACAATGATTATAAGTTTGATTAGTGCTGTTATTGCCAGTATTGTCATTGCCTTGTTTGTCCGTAGCTTAACAAAACCACTTAGTGTATTACGAGAAACGATGCGAGAGGTACGTTCGGGGGAAATGAAAGAACCGAAGCAGTTGCAAACGACGTTGCCAGAGTTCATTTCGCTACATAAGAGTTATACGACAATGATTCATTTTATGCGCAATTTGCTTAAAAATATGAAAGAAACAACGAATGATTTAAATGAGGCTGGATTAGAATTACAAGCGTCAGCTGCAGAAAGTTTACATTCTGGTGAGCAATTAAAGCAAGCCATTCACGTCGTTAAGGATGGTGCTGATCAGACGGCGGCAAGCTCAGAAGAAAGTATGACGCGTTTCCATGATATGAAGGAAAATGTGGAACGGACAATAGCACAAATGGAACAATCGTATCAAAGCTCACAAGCGATGAACAAATCGGCAGAAACGGGCGAACAGCAGATTAAAAAGCTAATTGATACCATTACTTCCTACGAGGTCGATTTTACCCAATTGACAAACACGATACATCATGTTCGTAATAATTCTAAAGCAATTACAAAATTAGTAGATATCATTCAAAAGATTGCTGAGCAGACGAAATTATTGGCATTAAATGCAGGAATTGAAGCAGCTCGTGCAGGAGAATCTGGAAAAGGGTTCACTGTTGTTGCTAAAGAAGTTCGTAAGCTAGCAGAGCAGTCTTCTGAGGCGGCTGTGGAGATAACGACTACCATCAATCGTATGGAAGAGAATACGACATCTGCTGTGAAGGAATTTGATCATATGCTTGCGAAAACGAATGCAACATTATCCATGTCAAAAGCAGCAAAAACATCATTTGATAACTTACTGTATGAAATTGAACAGGTTGGAAACCAATTTCATAGGATGAAAGAAGAAGTACAAGCAGTAGGGTCTGTATTACCGCAACTAGAGCAGGCAACGCTCAACTATGCTTCTGTAGCCCAGGAAAATTTGGCAAGTGCAGAGCAAATGCTTACCACGAGTGATGCACAAATAACACAATTGAAAACAAACCAAGAAGTAGGGGAGCGTTTAACAGCTATAGCCGAAGACCTCTCACAACATACAAAGCAATTTCATATTGAATAAAACGTAAAAATCCTGATCCATTTCGGAACAGGATTTTTTATTTTTGCACTATAGGGAAGTATAAAAGTTTAAAGGTTTATAGTATAAGAAAAACTACGCTCTTCGCCATAAGACTTGGCGGTAAGCCAAGTTTTTCTAATGAAAGCTATTATAATCAGTGAGGATGAAAGCCCCCAATGATTTAAAGAAGCAATTTTTCCTCCATTTTAACCAAAGCGACCGGAAATATAGTCTTCCGTTCTGTTGTCTGATGGGTTCGTGAAAATTTTATCTGTTTCATCATATTCCACCACTTCTCCATTTAGGAAAAATGCTGTGCGGTCGGAAATACGTGCAGCCTGCTGCATGTTATGAGTAACAATAACAATAGAATAATCTTTCTTCAACTCTTGAATGAGCTCTTCTACACGTAGCGTAGATTTTGGGTCAAGTGCTGAAGTCGGCTCATCCATTAAGATAACATCAGGTTCAATCGCTAAACAACGAGCAATACAAATCCGTTGTTGCTGCCCGCCAGAGAGACCATAGGCATTTTCTTTTAAACGGTCTTTTACTTCTTCCCAAATGGAAGCACCACGTAAGCTTTTTTCTACAATTTCATCAAGAATTTTTTTGTTGCGAATACCATGGATTTTTGGCCCATAGGCAATATTTTCATAGATGGATTTAGGAAAAGGATTTGGTTTTTGAAATACCATGCCAACTTTTGTACGTAAATCCTCTACTTTAAATGATTTATCTAAAATGCTCTTATCTTTATACGTAATGACACCAGAAGTTTTAACGCTTGGTACAAGTTCTACCATACGGTTTAACGTTTTTAAATACGTAGACTTTCCACACCCAGATGGACCAATAATTGCCGTTACTTCTTTCTCGTAAATAGACAAATTAATGTCTTTTAGCGCATGTGTATCGCCATACCATAAGTTTAAATCTTTCGTATCGTACACAATTTTTTTATGCACGTTCTGTTTCGTTGTCGCAGCTACTTCTGAAGTTGCTTCTTCTTCTGAAATTACTTGTCGCTTCACTTTGATATTGGGCTTCGTTAACGTAGCCATTTCATTCACTCCTCTTACTACTAAAAAGTATGAAATTTTAGGATTCGTAAGCATCATAAAAAATACTGTGTTGCAATATGCCGAGTTTTTCTAAAAACGTTTTTGGAACTTATTGCGGATAAAAATAGCTGTTGCATTTAAAAGAAACAGTAATACGAGCAAAATAATAATTGTTGCCGCAGCTAAGTTTGCATATTCTTCAACTAAAGAAGAGTCAATCGTCCAATAATAAATTTGCATTGGGAGCACCGTGAATTTATCCATAATTCCACCCGGAAAAGGGATAAGTAAAGCAGGTATACCGATAACAACAAGCGGTGCTGTTTCGCCAATTGCTCGAGATAAAGACAATATCGACCCTGTTAAAATACCAGGTAATGCTGCAGGGAGAATGATATTTTTAACCGTTTGCCATTTCGTAGCTCCCATGCCATAAGAGGCTTCACTTAAGTGTTGCGGTACGGCTCGAATGGATTCTTGTGAAGCGACGATGATAATCGGAAGGACAAGTAATGACATGGTTAGTCCACCAGCCAATACGACATTTCCGAAATTAAGGGCACGGACAAAGATAGTCATTCCGAGAATTCCATAAACAATGGATGGAACACCAGCTAAATTAGCGATATTTGTTTGAACAAAACCTTGAAAACGTCCTTTTTTTGCATACAACTCCAAATAGATAGCTGTCCCAACGCCAAGTATTAGCGTAACTGGAATGACGACGAGCATGAGCCAAAATGTTCCTAAGATAGCACCCATAATACCAGCCCGGTCAGGGGAAGTAGATAACTTATTTGTTAAAAAATCCATATTAATCCAGTTGGCGCCTTGCATAATGACACGAATAATTAGCACAGCTAAAACAATTAAGCCAAAAATCGTTGCGAGAAAAAATATAAATTTAAGGATGTTGTTTTTAATCAGACGACTGTTCATATTTTTTTGGATTTGATTCGTATCGACATATTTCATTTAATATTCCTCCCTGAACTTACGAGAGACATATCTTGCAAGTAGGTTCATAAGCAGTGTGAATACAAATAATGTCATAGCAACTGCGTATAAGCTGTAATAAATCGTTGATCCAGCTGGCGCTTCACCGCCAGAAACCTCGACAATATATGCAGTCATTGTCTGCATAGATTGTGTAATATCAAAGGTGAAGTTTTTCGAGCTTCCGCTAGCTATGGTTACAATCATTGTTTCACCAATCGCACGTGAAATACCAAGGACAAAAGATGCGATGATTCCAGAAAGCGCAGCAGGAATGACGACGCGAAACGTAACTTCTAACTTTGTTGCTCCTAATGCGAGCGCACCTTCACGCATAGCGTTGGGAACAGATGTCATTGCATCTTCTGAGAGTGATGCAATCATAGGAATAATCATGACACCCATTACGAGTCCAGGGCTTAAAATATTTGTCGCTTCTACACTTGGAAAAACCTCGCGAATAAGCGGTGTAACAAATGTAAAGGCAAAGAAACCATAAACGATGGTAGGAATTCCAGCAAGAATTTCTAACATTGGTTTTAATGTTCTTCTTACTCGTTCTGAGGCATATTCACTTAAGAAAACAGCTGTCATAATACCAATTGGTCCAGCAACGAGCATGGCAATAATAGAAGAAATGATGGTACCGTTAATAAGTGGTAGTACCCCAAATTCTGGGTTTTGACTTAAGGGTTTTAAGGCGGTTCCTGTAAAGAAATCCATAACGGGAACACGCTTAAAAAATTCAATCGTTTCTATTAATAATGTATAAACAATTCCAATGGTCGTGAAGATAGAAACTGCTGCAATCAAGAATAGGAGGACAGGAATGACTTTTTCCGTTATGCTTGTTAGGTTTTTACCGTTTTTCTTCTTCGCAATCATGTCTTGAATACTTGGTTTGTCTTGATTGTCTATCTTGTTGTCCAGTGCCATTAGGGGGCCCCCTTTCTAGAGCAAAAACTCACAAGAAGATGAGAGCGTACATTGCCCTCATCTTCAGGTAGTCAAATAATGGTTTGATTGGATAAATGTTTTTATTATGACAGTCTTGTGAGATTAAGAGCGAAACCATTAGGAGAAATGTCATCTCTCCTAATGGTTGTCGTACTTTATTTTAGTGCTTCTAATTCACTTACTAGAGTTTTTGCTTCTTCTTCAGGAATTGGCGCAAAGCCAGTTTCTCCAGCAAATTCATTTACATTGTTCATAATATATAAGGCATAATCAAGTACTTGCGGCTTTTCTTTTGCATTATCAACGTTCAAGTAAGTAAATACTGGGCGAGTGTAGCCAGCATAGTCACCATCTTCAGCAATCGTGTCTAGAGATGGCTCTACAGCACCATCGCCAAAGTCAATGCCTACAGCTTGTACTTTATCTTTGTTGTTGTCATAGTATCCGAAACCGAAGAATCCAATGGCGTTTTTATCTTCAGCTACAAGTGTTACAAGTGTTGAGTAATCTTGTTGTAAGTTAATATCACTTACTAGATCTTGTTCTTCTAAAATATTTTCATAGAAAAACTCATATGTTCCGTGGTTTTCATTTGGTCCATAAGTTTGAATCTTTTCCTCTGGCCACTCTGGGTTTACATCTGACCAGTTTGTATATTCTCCAAGGAAAATCCCTTTGACTTGATCTTCCGTTAATTCTGTCGCCCAATCGTTGTCAGGGTGAGTAACAATTGTTAAACCGTCTAAAGCTACTTTTAATTCTTTGATTTCCATTCCAAGTTCTTCAGCTTTCGCTTTCTCTTCGTCTTTAATTACACGAGAAGCATCGTTAAAGTCTGTTCCATCTTCAGCTAGGAATTTTTCGAATCCTGCACTTGTACCAGCACGGCTAACTTCAACAGATACATCTGGTTTTTCTCCCATGTATTCTTCAGCAAGTTTAGCCATTAAAGGAAAAACCGTTCCAGATCCATCAATTACGACGCTGCCTTCTACTTTTTCAGAATCACTATCACCTTCTGAGCCAGTATTTTCAGATGATTCCTCTTCGTTATTGTCTTTGTTATCTCCTTCAGAATCCGATCCACATGCTGCAATTACTACTGCAAGAGCAGCGATTAGAAGGAACATAAGATACTTCTTGAACTTCATCAAAATTGCCTCCCCTATTTTGAGTAAATATAAAGTTGAGGTTTATCCCTCTCATTTGCTAGTATAGTAGGCAAGTGTTAAAAGAGTATGTTATGAATGTAAAGGTTTTGTAAATTTTTGTGGAATTCCTGTTTTTTTGAGCGTAAAAAGGTATATAGAGGAAGCTGTATAAAAGCAGTGAAACGTTAACATAGATTGATATATCAAGCTTTAAATAGGAAAGAAGGTAAGAAATGCTCCATTGTAAAGAACCTATTTTCTTTCATATGAAAGATTTATTAACGAAATGTAAAAATAAAGTGGAGGGCTTGATTATGGGAGCGATTCAGCAAATATATAATAGATTGTATCATTGTTACGGCTCGCAAGGATGGTGGCCTGCGGATACGGTGTTTGAAATGATGATAGGAGCAATTCTTGTTCAGCGAACAAATTGGAGTAATGTAGAGAAGGCGTTGTGTCAGCTCACCCTTATTTATCACCAGAGCAATTAGAAGCGTTGCCCATGGAAGAATTAGAGGTAGCGATTCGTTCAAGTGGTTTTTATAGACAAAAGGCAAAGCGAATAAAAGCTTTTCTTCATTGGTACAAAAAATATGATTATCAACTTGCTCATTTGCGACATGTAGAAACAGAAACGTTGCGAGCGGAGTTATTAAGTATACATGGCATTGGCGCTGAAACAGCTAATGTCTTATTACTTTACGCATTTCAACGTCCTGTTTTTGTTGTTGATGCTTATGCTCGTAGGATTTTTGTTCGATTTGGTTTGGACATGCCGGAAAAGGAGCAAGTGTTTCGGCTTCAGGTGGAGACGGAATGCGTATTAGATACAGAGGGCTTTAAGGAATTTCATGCTCTAATCGTGCAGCATGCGAAAGAGCATTGTAAAATGAAGCCGATTTGTTCAGGCTGTCCGTTGGTTGACGAATGTGAGCGAAGAGGTGTGTAGCTAGAAATTTCTATTACAGATTACTCAAATAGAAAATCTGTAATTTTTTTGTGTTTCGATTTTAGTTTTTATAAAATTTTTATACTTATACCTAAACCTCTATTCATGCTCTTTTTCTGCACTTAAGATAATATCCTTTTCTATAGAAAACAAAAGGCTAACAAATAGCAATAGTTAAAGAAATAATTGCAATACCATTAAAAACATTTATCCATTCTGTTTTAAGAGCCCAATCATAATAGGAACCTAAAAATTCTTCTTTTTCCTTTAAATGATTTAACCAATATGGCTAATAGAAACCCTTCTAAAAAAATACAATAACTAAAGGCATAAAAAATAGAATTACAAACCAAATCAACTCCTTTAAATTCAATTTACCCAATTCTATACTTCTGTTTTTTCAAAATTTTAATTATTTGTTCTGAATTTTTCATGTCGAATCCCCTAAGTAGAAGATACTTTGATCGAACAGTTGAAAATAACTTATTTAGCTTATATAACATCCGAAATTGTGGCTTAAATATTTTATCCTCAAGAATTACTTTATTTTAATATTGTATTTTCCTGACGCTACCTCTTGCTGAGCATCCCGAAAATTATATAAGCAGTCCTACTGTTAAAGTAGGAAAGAATATAACGCGGTGACTTTGTTTTAAAAAAACCTTTTTTTACAAACATCGCGACTATTTTTTACACATTTTTGCTTTTGTTCCAATTACTAGGAGTCTATTCAAATTAAAAGAAATTCATGAGAGAGTTTATAGTGTTTTTGCAACGAAAGTAGAAGTTTATCTATTAAGAATTTTTAATTTTTTCTGTCCAATTCCAAACTTTTTCTTTTTATAGGAAAATTTTTATAAAAAGTCCCATAAAGTCCCATAAAGTCCCATAATAAGGGAGGGTTATTTCATGAATTTTCCCAAGACACAAACTTTTTTATGTGTGTTATCATTAATAATGCCATAAATTATTGTTAAATAAAAATAAATCTTTTTAATATAAAAATTTTAAAAATAGATTTTGGTGACCGCTAGACTTTTTTCTTTGGTTATAACGTTTTTAATCTTTATTTCAAATAATTGCATTTACGAATTAAACCAATAAGCCAAGTTTCATAAGAATATCTGTAATAATAGCTTTAATGTCTAGCAAGAACAATTAATACAATAATTCGACCTGTGGTAAATAGGGATGAATGAATATTAAATAAACGATTCAATATTAGCTTTGAGCTTCTCGATACCAATTTATTTGCTGAAATATAATACAAGGGGGAATATGAATGACACTACTATTAAAGAAAAATGATTTAGAAGTCCGTATAAAAATTAAGAAAGCTCGAATTGGCGTTATAGGTTTGGGGTATGTTGGTTTGCCACTCGCATTAACTTACATAGATAAAGGATTTAAAGTTTTAGGGCTTGATTCTAATGTAAATAAGCTTAATTTACTATCCAATGGGAAAAGTTATATAAAGGATGTACCTGATCAAGTTATTAAAGAGGCCCTTTTAAAAGAGAAAATTCAATTTAGTAGTGATATGGCTTTAATAAGTGAATGTGATGTTATTGTTGTGTGCGTCCCCACCCCACTAAAAGAACAAACTAAAGAGCCTGATTTATCATACATTAGAGAGGTAGTTAAACAATTAATTCAGTTTAGTAGACCTAACCAGTTACTTATTTTAGAAAGTACAACCAATCCTGGGACTACTAGAAAAGAAGTTGCAGAAAAGATTGCTAGTAGATCGGAATTAAAAATAGGTGAAAATTATTTTGTAACCTATTCACCTGAAAGAATTGATCCGGGTAATCAAAATTATAAAGTTTATGAGATACCCAAGGTAATAGGTGGAATGACTAAAGAATGTCTAAGGTACGGTGAACTATTTTATAGTAGTGTCGTAAAAAAGGTTCATTGTGTTAGCTCACCAGAAATAGCTGAAACTGCCAAATTACTCGAAAATACATATAGGTACATTAATCTAGCTTTTATAAATGAAATGGCTTTACATTGTAGAGAATTAAACATAGATATATGGGAAGTTATTGACGCATCAAGCACTAAACCTTTTGGGTTTCAAAAATTTTATCCAGGACCTGGTGTAGGTGGTCATTGCATTCCTGTTGACCCTATTTATTTTAAGTGGGTCGCTAATAATTTAAATTTAAAAACTGAGCTAATTGATTTAGCTATTGAAATAAATACTAGAATACCAGAATTAATTGTTCAAAAAACTAAAGAACTTATTAGAGAACCAAGTGGGAAAGTTTTGATAGTTGGGATGGCCTATAAGAAAAATGTTAATGATTATAGAGAATCTCCAGCATTAGATATATTAGAAAAACTATCTTCCGCAGGGATCCATACGGATTATTATGATCCGTTAATTGGCAATATTCAATTAACTAAAGAGGGGGAAGCTATACAATCAGTTCTACTTAATAAAGATAGTCTGACCATGTACGATATAATTATTATACATACAGACCACGATGAAATTAATTATAAGTTATTAGAAAACACAAAAGCTACTATTATTGATACCAGAAATGTACTAAGGCGAAAAAATATTAAACCACTAAATTTAGTTAATTTATAAGGAGATGGAACATGATTATTACAAATGATTTTATACCTTTTCATAGGGCGGAAATTACAAGTCAAGAAATAAATAATGTAATTGATGCACTCAAATCAGGTTGGATATCTAAAGGACCTAAAGTAGTAGAATTTGAAGAAAAATTAGCTAGCTTTTTAAATACAAAACATGTGATAACTTGTAATTCTGGTACTGCAGCTCTACATATGGCTCTTTTATCAATGAGAATAGGGCCAGGAGATGAAGTTATAGTACCAAGTTTTACCTTTTGTTCAAGTGTGAATGTAATTTTACACGTAGGTGCTACCCCCGTTTTTGTTGATATAAACGAAGATAATTTTTGTCTTAATATTAGTGACGTTAAGTCAAAAATAAGTGCTAAAACAAAAGCTATAATAGCTGTACATTTTGCTGGTTATCCTGCGGATTTGAAGGAATTAAGTTGTTTAGCTAGGGATAATGAGCTTTATCTTATTGAGGATGCAGCGCACGCCTTTACCACAAAGTTTAACAATCAATATATAGGAACTCATGGTGATGCTATATGTTTTAGTTTTTATGCTACAAAAAACATAACAACTGGAGAGGGTGGAGCGTTGGTCGTATCCAATGATACATTAGCAGAAAAGGCACGTTTATATGGTTGGCATGGCATAAGCAAAAATGCTTGGAATCGGTACACTAGCGAAGGAAGTTGGAAGTATGATGTGATGTTACCAGGTTTCAAATATAATATGACAGATATACAGGCTGCTATTGGATCAAGTCAATTAGAAAAGGCTGAGATGATGAGAAATAAAAAAGAAAAAATAGCGAGTTATTATTCCGAAAATTTAAATGAGATTTCAGAATTTATAAAAGTACCTTTTTATAAAAAAGAAGTGGGTTTGCAACATGGATGGCATTTATTTGTTATAAGAGTTAAAAATAACAATTTCATAAATAGAGACGAGTTTATTGAAAGAATGAAAGAAAGAAAAATTGGGCTAAGTGTTCATTTTATCCCAGTGCATCTTCATCCCTACTATCAAACAAACTTCCCTACTAGTTTGCCTGTCACAGAAAATATTTATGATGAGATAGTATCCTTGCCTTTATACAGTAATCTAACAAAAGAAGAAACTAGTTACATTGTAAAATCTATTAAAGAAATCTTTATGGGGGCGAGTAGATGAATCGGGTAGCAATTATTGGCGGATCTGGATTTATTGGACATAATCTTACAGGTTTTTTAACCAAAAATGGATATCATGTAACAATACTAGATAGAAATGAACCGAAAATGGATGTTGATTATAGAATCATAGACATAATGGATAAGGACAATCTAATTACTAATTTGCAAAATGTTGATTCGGTAATTCACTTAGCAGCGATGGTAGGGGTTGATAGTTGCAGATTAAATGTGGATGAAGTTATGAATATAAATTTTACAGGTACAAGAAATGTAGTAGAGGCATGCAAAAAGAATAAAATTAAAAAACTTCTGTTTTCCTCTAGTTCTGAAGTATATGGTGATGGAGTTAAATGCCCATTTGAAGAAACAGATATTAAACTACCTAAGTCTACCTATGGAAAAGCAAAACTTAATTCAGAAGAATACTTACGTAGCGAGGCTAAAGATGATTTTATAGTAAGGGTAGTTAGGTACTTTAATGTATATGGTCCTTCTCAAAGAACAGATTTTGTAATAAATAGGTTATTAGATAAAGCGTATCAAGGGAAAGAGCTCAGTATTTATGGAGATGGATCGCAGACTAGGTGTTTTACTTATATTACTGACATTTTAATGGGTACATATCTAGCATTTATACATGAAGGTAATTTTTATGAAGATTTTAATATCGGAAACGATTTTCCGGTTACGATTAATGACCTGGCTGAAAAAATTGTAGATGTCTTAGGAAGTAAGAGTGAGGTAAAATATATCCCTTATGGGTCCGAGGGGGTTAGGGATAAAAATATGGAGATATATCGTCGTATTCCTTCTATTAATAAGGCAAAGTCTTTACTTGGATATGAACCAAAAGTTTCTTTAGAGCAAGGTTTAAGGAAAGTAATAGGTGAAAGATTTGGAAACAAAATATCTATATCCTAAGAATCCGAAAAAGATCAAATATCCCATATACCCTTATATACAGCAATTATCTGACTATAAAGTTTTTAAAAGTAATTATATTTCTGGCCACAGAGAAAATAGGTTAAAAACAAAACTAGAATCTCTATACAAAAATTCAGAAATCCTTCTTACCAATAGTGGTACTTCTGCTTTAAAAATGGGGCTGGTTTGTTTGGATATTAAACCCAACGATGAGGTAATGTTTACTAATTTCAATTGTCCGAACATTATAGATGCAGTACTTTCAATAGGTGCGACACCAGTTTTTGTAGATATAGAAGAAGATTTTTCTTTGTCTTTCGAGGATATCAAGAAGAAGGTTAATGATAAAACCAAAGCAATAATTTCAACTCATGTTTATGGTTTAAAAGAAAATCTGAAGATATACGATTGGGCTAAGAAAAAAAACATTTATATTGTCGATGATGGAGCACAAGCTATGTTTACTCTTCAAAATAATAAGTTTGTGGGGGGGCATGGGGATATAGGAATATTAAGTTTCGGATTTACAAAGCCACTTTCTAGTATTGGCGGTGGGGCATTAATTGTAAATAATAAGAGTCTAATTGGAAGATTACCAAAGGTACCAATTGAAACTGAAGAAGAAGTATATATAGATTATAAAAATTATTTTAGATCTTGGGCTTTATTTAAATTAAATACTTTTTACATTCCATCTAAGTTAAACAAAGTATGGTACAGACTGTTTAAAATGCCTAAAACTTATTTAAGCAAGACGGAAGCTTTTCCTAGGAATATTAGGTTAATAGAGATCAAAAGAATGAATCGCTTACGTGAGGAACTTATTTTAAAACAATTTTATAGGTATAAGAAAATTAGGGATTATAACATTGCTAACTATCAAGAGATGAATAATAATTTAAAATGTTTAGTTAGATATGGCATAAAATTAATACATTTGGATAAAGGTGAATCCCCAAACTACTATACTCTTATTTTTCCAAATGAACATCAACGTTATGAATGTTCGGAATATTTGGCGGGTAAAGGTATACAAACCTGTTGGAATTATATTCCTTTAGACGAAATTCCTATTTATTCAAAATATAAATCTAACACTAAAAACGCAAATACAGTATGGGGGAGAGTGTTATCAGTCCCTTTTAAATACCCGTTAGTAAGTAAAGATATACAATATATTTCATTGCAGCTCAAAAATTATATAGAGAAATCTACACTCTTAAACATATAAAGGTGATTAAATGAAAGCTAAAATAATATCTAATAAACAAAAATGGAACAATATAATTCTTGAAAATAATGGAACTGTTTTCCACCTCTATGAATGGGGTAAGTTAATGGAATATCTCCCTTATGTTACTTTTTATCCTACAATTCTTGAAGATGGAAATAATCAGGTTTATATTCCGATTTTTGAGCAGAATCAGAGAATAAGTGCAAGTTTACTTGGGTACGGTGGACCTGTAATAGTTGGTAATAAGCAAATTGAATTAGAAAGTATACAAGAGATTATATTCTCGCATTTTGGAAATTCCATTACTAATCTATTAATCCCGCATAATTCAAATACTATTTCTACATATAATATTTCCAGTTGGAGAGGCAAAACAACTTATTTATTGAGTCTCCCCCAATCTTATGAAGAAATATGGAATAGTTGTTCAGGAAAAGCTCGAACATCTGTCAGATATTCAATAAAACAAGGTGTAGAAGTAAGAAAGCTATCTAGGTCTGAACTAAAAACCTTTTACCATTTATATTTGGAACATGCTAAAACAGTTGGGAGCTCATATATCATTAATTATGAATTATTTGTTGATTGTTTTGAGAAACTAAGCGATAATTCTTTATTTTTAGGAGCATATAAAGATAGTCAATTGGTAAGCAGTAGTGTATTCCTGTATGATCATTACGCAATGTATTATTGGATAAATATTAATAACCATTTAGGAAAAAAAATGCAAGCATCCTATCAAATAATGGAATTTGCTCTAAAATCAGCAGTGGAATATCGCTTGAAAGTGATGGATTTTGGTTATTCTCATACTAAAGAAATTGCAAAGCCAAAAATTTACTGGGGAGCTAAAACTGAACACTGCCCTATCTTAAAATGAGGGGGATAATTAATGAAAGTAAGTGGTCACCAACCATGTTATATTCCATGGTATGGTTTTTTTGAAAAGGTTGCAAAGGTTGATATATTTGCAATTCACGACATTGCACAATATGAGAAGGGTGGTTATATAAATCGTAATTTAATTAAATCATCTCAGGGATCTCTATGGTTAACCATACCAATACAAATTAAAGGAAATAAAAATACTCCTATAAAAGAAATAAAGATAGACAATACGCAAGATTGGAAAAGACGACATTGGAAAGCGATCACTGTAAATTATAATAAATCAAAGTATTTTAGGGATTATAGAGATTTTTTCGGTGATATATACCATTCAAACTGGGAGTATATTTATGAATTAAATATGAGCATTATTTCATTTATAATGGATGAACTCAATATAAATACAAAACTTTGCTATATTTCAGAAATGGAATGTCGACATAAAAAGAAAAGTGACTTTGTCTTATCACTTTGTAAGGAATTACAAGCAGACAATTACTTATCGGGGAAATTAGGTAAAGATTATTTGAACGAAAAAGATTTTGAGTTAGAAGGTATAAATATAGATTATCAGGAAATTAGAAAAATAGAGTACCAACAATTATTTAACGATTTTATACCTAACCTATCTATTATTGACATCCTATTTAATTGTGGCCCAGTGAGAACCGAAGCAATAGTTAGAGGGGAGAGAAGTTTTGATGAACGTATTAGTTTTCTCAGCTCATCCAGACGATGAGGTTATCGGAGTTGGTGGAACCATCGCTAAGCATGTAGAGCGAGGAGATACTGTGAATGTTGTTATTATCGCAGAAGGAAAATCATCTAGATATGATATTTATGAAAAACCAGAAGATCAAGTATTAAAAGAATCTTATTTAGAAACGAAGAAAGCTTGCGAAAAATTAGGAGTAAGCAAATTCAAGAGATTAAACTTTCCTGATAACCGTTTAGATTCGTATCAACTCCTTGAAATTGTAAAGGTAGTAGAAAATAATATTGAGGAATTTAATCCGAATATTGTTTATACACAATATGGTGGAGATATAAATATAGACCATGCGGTGGTTCATAGAGCAGTAATGACTGCAACAAGGCCTCTGCCTAATCATAATGTTAAATGGGTATTTACTTATGAAACTTTATCATCCACCGAATGGAACTATAATGTTAAAGATTCGTTTATTCCAAATTACTTTGTAAATATAGAAAATCAACTTACCAAAAAAATAGAAGCAATGAGTTACTACAAATCTGAACTAAGAGAGTACCCTCATCCTAGATCACTGAATGCCATTGAACATAATGCTAAGGTTTGGGGAGCAAAAGTAGGAGTACATGCAGCTGAAGCTTTTAGATTGGTCAGGGGACTATGGATAGAGGATAAAACATCATGATTATTCCGCAAATACCCTTTTTAGGATTAGATAAAGATCAGATAGATAAAATATGGGTAAAAGAAGGATACGGACTTGAGGCAAATATTTTTGATGGGAGGTCTCTTTTTGAAGAAGATTTCTTGTATAAATTTAATGAGACTTTGTCTTACGCAAAATCTCTAAATCCGTCACTCTTAACTCTGCATTTCCCTACAGATAATGCTGATTATGTGAATAATAAAGAGATAAAGGAAAAACTATATAAGTTTATAGAGATAGCCCTAAAGCATGAAGTAGCCGGCATCACTCTACATGCTAACCAATTTTTAAGTGTGGAGGAATATCAAAAATATAATTTAACTGATAGTAGAAAAAGAGTCATTGAAGTTTTAGCGAGTCTTGATGACGACTTAAAGGATACGCCCTTATGGATTGGGATTGAAAACTTACCTATCATAGGAAATTTAGGAGACGATTTTGATCCGATTTTTGTCTATCCTAAAGATTTTGAAGAGCTTACACAGCTAAAACTAAAACATATAGGAATAACATGGGATATCTGTCATTGGTCAATTACTTACTTAACCCATTTAAGTATTTCCAAATTATATAGAGATAAAGATTTCGCTATAGATAATTATTTTGAATTCATCGATTTACAAGATTTTGTGAATCATTATCATTTTAGTTCATTTAAACATCTTACAATACCTTATAGTGAAATAAGATGTATTGAAGGACAATTGCCAAGAGATGGTTCAATAGATGAAACCCTTTTAAAACGAGTTGTAGTAGAAATTAATAAAAGCTACGTTAATAAGAAAATAGGTATGACATTTGAGGTACAGGAAGAAGATTATACAAACAGAAGTACGTCATGGAAAACTCTAGAATGGTTTGGAGATATAATAGATGGAGAACAAACAATTTAAGAGCTAAATTGTTTGTTCTACTATATGGAATATAAATTTTTTTAGGTTATAGTATAAGCAAAACGACGGCTTTTTTCGCCTTAAAGATTTGGCGATAAGCCAAGTTTATCTACAGAGGCTTTTAGATAATGCTTTAGCGGTACTAACAATGAGTGGGGGGAGACATAGATCCCCCCCCCCTCCATTTTTATTTACCATACAATTTTTCGTTAACCATTTGATTCAACACATGATTAATACCAATTGTTTGGTCAACATCAATGACAAAAGCAATCCCTTTGCCGGCTGTATTTAATTCTGCTTCCTCTTCTATCGCTTTTAAAACAGCATTTGTCTTATCTTTACTAATTAAAGTGAGGACGACTTCTTTCTCTGGTTCAATGAGAATATTAAACAGCTTTGCTTTTTCATGAATGCCAGTTCCTCGTCCGTTTAGAATGGTCCCACCTTCAGCGCCAGCTTTTTTAGAAGCGTCGACTACTTTTTCGCTATTTCCTTTATTGACAACGGTAATAATTAGATCATACATGATTTTTTCTTCCATTTCCAGCTCCACATCTCCTTCGTGCGGTTCATTATCATTGTCTTCTAAACCCAATAAATGCTGTGTACCGGTAATTTTCTTTGTGTCAATGACAAACCCGATCCCTTGTCTTGGTTTGTTTAAATGGACGGAATCAATAATTGCCTGCATAACCTCGGGATAAATTTCTTCTTCAACGAGAGTTAAGATGATTTCCCTTTCTCGTTCAATGGGAATGCCGAGAAACCGTTCTTTCTCATTTGTTCGATAACCTCTTCCGAATAGAGTCGTTCCGCCGCGGGCACCAGCTTCCTTAGAAGCACGTATGACCTTCTTGGCTTGTTCTTTTTTAACGATCGTAACGATGAGTTTTTGTTTCGGTTTCTTCATGGACATACTGCTCCTTCTCCTTTCTGCTATATAAGATACCTAATGTGAGAACAGATAAAATAGGAGCCAAAGCTACAAGTGCAACCATACCAAACCCATCAAGCAATGGATCTCGTCCCTCGGTGACGGAAGCAATCCCAACAAACATTGCTAGAATAAATGTTGCAGTCATTGGGCCTGTAGCAACCCCTCCGGAATCAAACGCAATCGATGTAAATGTTTTCGATGCGTATTTTACCATAACTAGCGCCAGAATATAACCAGGCAAGATAAAAAACCAAATCGAGAAACCAGCAAGAATACGAACCATGGACAAAGCAACAGATAAGCCAACACCAATAGAAACAGTATAGAGTAGAACCTTCTCAGGTATGTATCCACTAGAAGCTTTTTCTACTTGTTGAATGAGTACACGGACTGCTGGCTCGGCATAAGTGGCAAAAAAGCCGAGCACAAAGCCAATCGGGATCAAAATCCATGTATGATCAATGGAGCCGAGGCTCTTTCCGAATTCTTCTCCAATCGGTAAAAATCCAATATGAACGCCTTGGAGGAAAAAAGAAAGTCCAAGAAATGTTAGTAAGATCCCTAACGTAATATCTAGTAACTTACGCACGCCGAGCTTTAAGAAAAACAATTGAAAGATAGCAAATAATACAATTAACGGCAAAAGCGCGATGGCGACTTCACTCATTGTTTGTCCAAACCCTTGAAAGACTTTTATATTCATCCGTAAATCACTCCTAAAAATAACACCGAAAGAATAGGACCAAGAGAAGCTAAAGCAATGAGACCAAAGCCGTCCTGAGAGGCTGACCTTCCTCGTAAAACAGATGCGACTCCGACTCCAAGCGCCATAATAAACGGCACCGTTAATGGACCAGTTGTAACGCCACCAGCGTCAAAGGATATTGGCACAAAGCTAGAAGGGGTAAAAGCCGCTAGAATAAATATTAGTCCATAACCCCCAGCAAGGATATATGTAATAGGTATGGAAAAAATAATTCGCATAAGTGATAAACCGACAAATATTCCTACACCTAACGCTACAGCTAGGATAAGAACTGTTTTAGAAATTTCTCCGTTCGAAACTTGGTCCACCTGTGTAGATAAAACACGCACATCAGGCTCAGCAATCGTAACGACACTGCCTAATAAAACCCCAAAAAAGAGAATGAGCCATACCATTTTTGTTTTTGATAAG
This sequence comes from Virgibacillus sp., assembly GCF_013393565.1. NCBI lineage: Bacteria > Bacillati > Bacillota > Bacilli > Caryophanales > Bacillaceae > Virgibacillus > Virgibacillus sp. The sequence continues at coordinate 4,005 of NZ_JABXHF010000060.1, read as the reverse complement.
GCAGAGCCAATCATTTCACCAACAGGAAGCATGCCAATATTAACGCCTAATAGAAAAAGAATCAATCCTATTCCTACCATGAAAACCCCAATTAAAAATTGTATGAATGTCTCTATAGGCAACCATATGAGTGTGAACTGTAGAAGGGTAATTACGATTGTAATCGGTAGAATTGACTGAACAACCTCAACAATCGTCTCTTTTATATTGTCCATTAACTTCCTCCTTCATGAATGGATCTGTATTAGTGTAGACTTTTAAATTTATGCCTTTTAATGATTACAAAAATATACTAACTATGTACGTGATTCGTATCGAATGTCTAATCCTTAAGGAAAGAAATGTTGTACAGTGGGTTTTTTATATGAAATCCCGATTGATGGTGCTGTAAGACTTCGCTTAAATACTAGTTGAAATGGGTAGATAACAGTACCTATATCCCTTTTTTACACTATAGGAAAGTATAAAAGTTGATAGTATAAGAAAAACTATGCCATTCGCCATAAGACTTGGCGACAAGCCAAGTTTTTCTAATACGATCAGAAAGTATAAATATTAGATGCTTTGGGATAAGGAAATAACAGAATAAGCCAAGTCCGGCTTAAGCGCCCAGCAACTAGGCGACTTCACTTCATTGCCCTAAGCAAGTCATCATCGGTTCGTACTAAATAGGAAGGCCGACTAAAGACGGGCTTGCCGGGGCGCCGGCATACTCCTGTTGCAGGAGCATGATTCCTAAAATTTTCGTTGATTCGTTCCACTCGCTACGTTGCTAAACGGGCGCCCCGAGCCTTTGTTCCACTTTAGGAAAGAATAGAATTTATCGTATGCGAAAAACAATAGATTTTACTATAAAGACTTAGCAGTAAGCCAATCTTTGCTAAGTTTATTCGTGGGGAATTAAAGCGTTTATTTTACACTATAGGAAGTAAAAATATTAAGGTTTATAGATTCGTCTATTAAGATTTGGTGATAAGTCGTTTTTCTAATATATATATAAATTATACCATTATCATGAACTAGTAAAAATAAGAATGCATCGTAATTGTAAAAATATTTCATAATAAACGTAGTTTGCTATTGAATATTTATTCGTTGTAGTGCATAATGTTACAATAATAGATTATAAAAGGAGTGACCGTTTTGGGGAAAGAGAAGATTGTTTTAGCTTATTCTGGTGGGTTAGATACATCTGTAGCTGTCCGCTGGCTACAGGATAAATACAATTATGATGTAATAGCTGTTGCCCTTGATGTGGGGGAAGGGAAAGACCTTGATTTTATTAAAAATAAAGCATTACAAGTAGGCGCTGTGAAATCGTATGTCATTGATGCCAAAGCTTTGTTTGCAAATGAATTTGTCCTTCCAGCACTGCAGTCGAATTTATTATATGAAGGAAAATATCCGTTAATTTCTGCTTTATCACGCCCGCTTATTGCTAAGATTTTAGTTCATATTGCAAAAGAAGAAGGCGCTGTTGCAGTTGCGCATGGATGTACAGGAAAAGGAAATGATCAAGTACGGTTTGATGTTGCCTTTACGGCGTTAGATCCTAGTTTAGACATTGTCGCACCTGTAAGGGAATGGGCAATGTCAAGAGAAGAAGAAATTGCTTATGCGAAAGAACATCAAATCCCAGTACCAATTGATTTAGATAATCCGTTTAGTATTGACCAAAATCTTTGGGGGCGAAGTAATGAATGCGGTATTTTAGAAGACCCATGGGCGGAAGCTCCGAAAGAAGCGTATGATTTAACAATAGATCCAGAGGAAGCACCTGATAAACCGCAGATTGTGGAAATTGCTTTTGAACAAGGAAAACCTGTCGCTATTGACGGAGAAAAATTATCATTAGAAGCGCTTATTTTACAATTAAATCAAGTTGCAGGAAAGCATGGAGTTGGTAGAATTGATCATGTAGAGAACCGCCTTGTTGGTATTAAATCACGCGAGATATACGAAGCGCCAGCAGCAGTTACGTTAATTGCTGCACATCAAGAGTTGGAGGCGTTGACGCTAACGAGAGAGGTGGCTCAATTTAAACCGCTCATGGAGCAAAAACTAGCACAAGTGGTGTATGATGGTCTTTGGTATTCACCTTTGACGAAAGCTTTAATAGCATTTATTACAGAAACACAGAAGGATGTATCAGGTATCGTAAAGGTGAAGCTGTACAAGGGGCAGGCACAAGTAGTAGGTAGAAAATCGAAACAATCGTTATATGATTTTGATTTGGCAACATATAATGCTGAAGATTCGTTTGATCATGAAGCAGCACTAGGATTTATTAAATTATGGGGGCTTCCGACAAAAGTTCATGCAACCGTTAATCAAACGCATCGTTCTGTAGAAGAATCCGTAAAAGAAGCAATTTTAGACGTGAAAGAAAAAGAAAACTTACCGCTATAAAAGACATTCCGCAAAAAATTCTAATCTCTAACTAAGAATGAAATAGGATGCATTGCCAAGGCAGAAAAAAATGTTGCCTTGGCAATTTTGTTTCAGAGGTGTTGTAAGTCTCCCATTTAAAAAATTGATGATGGTGAGTTGACAAGTTTAAGTAGGGGGATAAAAGAAAACCCCTACTGTTTGAAGATGAACAGCAAAGATTTCATTAAATTTTACTTTTTACAGCGCTTACCCTAAACTTTTTGCTCACAGAAGCCCATTCACTTACCAACGATAAAAAAATACTGCTATAATATAGAGTATTCGTTTTAAAATGGCAAGGAGGAAGGAAACGTGGAAAAAGCAGGAAAAATGATCGTGCATATTGTTTTATTGTATATCATTTTTCAATTTGGTAATTGGATACAACGCACGTTGCATTTATTTATCCCAGGAAGTGTGATTGGGATGATGGTATTGTTTATATTATTAAGTACGAAACTTATCCGAGTCTCGTGGATTGAAGAAGGTGCCAATTACATTGTTGCTAATTTAGCCTTCTTTTTTATTCCTGTAACAGTAGGAATTATAGATTACTATGATCTGTTTTTAGGGAAAGGTGCTTTATTAATCTTGATTGTCTTAGTGAGCACCATGTTAGTAATGGGCGGTTCAGGCTTTTTTAGTCAGTGGCTAATGCGTAGAAAGGGATGGGAACATGAGTGAGTTTGTAATTGCTATCTCAGCTATTATTGGAACGTTTTTCATTTATCATCTTGCACTGAGGATACATAATACATGGAAGTATTCTTTAACCGCTCCTGTTCTAGTAGCTACTATTCTCATCATCAGTGTTCTAATCATTTTTCGTATCCCTTATGAGACGTATATGGTTGGGGGAAAATGGATTAATGAATTACTCGGACCTGCAGTAGTTGCGCTTGCTTATCCGTTATATAAAAATAAAGATACATTAAAGCAGATAGCTGCTCCTATATTAGCAGGTACGCTACTAGGCGGAGTTGTTGGAATAACTACAGGTCTATTGCTTGCCCAATGGGCAGGTTTTGAGTCGGCGATCGTATATTCGTTAACGCCAAAATCAGTAACAACACCTGTGGCTATGGCTGTAACGGATACGATTGGTGGAGTAATGCCACTTGCTGCTATATTTGTCATGATTGCTGGTATTGGTGGTGTACTTATGCACCATTATGTATTTCGCTTATTTCAAGTCAACCACTATTTAGGAAGAGGTGTGGGCATGGGGAGTGCTTCTCATGCCATTGGTACAGCTACTTCCATGGAGGTAAGCCAATTAGAAGGAGCAGTCAGTACCATCTCTATGGTAATTAGTGCTGTAGTAGTGTCTATTATCACACCAAGTCTCGTACAGCTTATGATGTAACGATGAAATTGGACTTTATGTAAGGTTAAGTGATCAATGGGGAGGGCTCTAACTCCCCGTTTTTTTATGGTCTAGGAAATTACACTAGCGTTGCATAAACTTTTTATAAAGTAGTCAAGAAAAAACAACTTGTGTCAATACTAAGAATAATAGGAATTATCAATACAAAAACGCATAAAAAAACCTTATAATTAGGGTATGGTAGTCCT
>NZ_JABXHF010000059.1:0-27246 GCF_013393565.1 Virgibacillus sp. | reverse complement strand
TTCCAAGGTGATTTTTTGTTTTTCTGCCGCTTGAAAAGCTTCAGAAGCAATTGTCAAATTAATGCGACCCATTTCTGCATAGCCCTTTTCCATGGTTTCGCGAAATTGTTGAAAATGCTCATCTCTTTTATGCTGAAGATAGTTTCTAGTTGCCTGACATATGAAATCACTTAAATCACTATTCTCATATTTCATCAGACCATCCACCTCATTTAACAGGTTTTTTGGTATTTTCACTAATACTTCTTGCAAGCTTTCTGACAAAACCATCACACCTCCGCCAACTGTTGAACGAACTTTGTAAAAGTTAATTTTATAATATCATTGAATTCGCCTGTTTGCAAAGGGTTCTATAAAAATTCCCCAAAAAATCGCTTGTTTTGTCGTTTCATTTTACTTTCCTTGTGGTATACAAATAGAATAACATTTAGAAGAAATTTTATGTCTATTATTTAGAAAAACTTGGCTTCCCGCCAATTCTTATGGCGGAATAGCGCCGTCGCTTTGCTCATACTATACACTCTGAAAACTTTATACTTTCCTAGTAGTATAAGAAAAACGAGCTTTATCGCCAAAACTTTATGGCGAAAACTGTAATTTCCTTAGCCAATAAATTCTCCTACAACGTTAAAAAAGATAATAACTTCAACAAATTTCGTATACTTTGATCCTTATATTTCGAAATAGCTCCGCATTACATTACATATTCATTGTTCTTTGTAAATACGAGGAATACGATCATTCAATATACAAGGAATCTCATAATTAATGGTCTCAGCATAATTAGACACTTCATCCATGGAAATACATGCATCATTTTGACAACCAATCAGCGTCACCTTCGTCCCTATTGGATAGGCTTGATCTAATTTGATCATCGTTTGGTCCATACAAATTCTCCCAACAATAGGCATTCGCTTTCCATCTACAAGAACGGAAAAACCTTGCATCTTTCTTAGCCAACCGTCTCCATATCCAATAGGAAGCGTACCAATCCACTCTTCTGCTTCTGCCTGATACGTACACCCATAGCTAACACAGTCGCCTGGGTTTATTTTTTTGACATGAACAAGCCTACTATGCAAAGAAAAAGCTTGCTTTAATTCTATCTCCCCCTTTACTTTTATTTCTTGTGAAGGATATAACCCATACATGGAAATTCCAAAACGAACAAAATCATACATGGCTTCTGGAAGTCGTATAGCACTAGCACTGTTACCAATGTGAACGTTAATTTTCTCCATCCGTAGTTCTTTCAGTTGCGAAAGGGTATTTTTGAAGCGCGTTCGTTGCTCATCAAAATACGTTGACTCTGATTCATCAGCTGTAGAAAAGTGTGTAAACACCCCAGTTAAATATATGCTGTTATTTTCATTTAATGCTTGTGAAATGTCTTTCAATTCTTGCTCTGTTCTTATTCCTATTCGCCCCATTCCAGTATCCACTTTTAAATGCAAATGCAGAGGAGGAGAGAATGTATAGCCTTTTATTTGTTCTAACCACTCCTGTTGAAAAACGGTTAGTGTAATCCCATACCTTGCTGCAACGATTGCTGATTTAGGTGGAACCCAACCTAATACGAGAATCGGTGCTTTTATTGATGCTTCACGTAACTTGATCGCTTCTTCTAATAGTGCTACAGCTAAATAATCTGACCCTGCTTGCAACGCTTGCTTAGCAATTTGTACGCTTCCATGTCCATACCCATTCGCTTTTACTACAGCCATTACCTTTGTTTCTTTTGGTAGTTTTTTCTGTATTTGTTTTATATTATATGCAATTGCATCCAAATCTATTTCTATCCATGTATTTCGATGTATGTCCAAAATGAATACTCCCTTTCTTGCAAATAGCTTGGTTAAAGATTGATACATCTATTATTTCTTGTTAACAAAGCACTGTCAATGCTAGTCGCTCTGTTGTATGCGTTAAGTTTTTCCATGCATAGTTATAACCTCTATATTTCCAGCACACTATTTATGTCCATCTTATGTCAATTGTTTTGCACTATTAGGAAAGGATAAGATTTTTATTGGTTTATAGTATAAGAAACGCACAAGCGAAATGTAGATAGTGACCGCTGTGGAAAAACACTACGTTAGCTTAACAGTATGAACTGCGCTATATTTGCACTTAAAAATAGAACGGCTACTACGAAACTACCGCTTACTAACCTGCTTTTTTCTATCACGTTCTACAAACAAAGAACCTAACAGAAAAAAGCAGACCCGCATGATAGAGTCTGCTCGTAACCTAGGTCACTTCACTTCTTTGCTTTGGACAGATTTTGCAACTTCAATAAGTTCCTCCTTTGTTAACTCTTCACTAGCCAACATAAAATCAACGCCATTATGCGTCCACTCCATGGAATTATCCGTCATAGCTCCAACCGTAAAACCTAAATTCACAATCTCTCCTTCTGCTTCCTTTGGGTTAGCCATGGTTGTTTGCGCATTTGCTTTTTCTTGCACCAAGGTGAAATTCTTTTCCCCTTCAAAGGTTAAGATGACCCGCTCACCTGTATCGGTAGATGTTTCTTTCTTTTCCTTTAGTTCCGCTCCTGCCATGTAAGATGGATAAAACACCGTTAATGCTTCTTCTTCATTTACAGCGGCGGTTTCTTTTGCTTCTTCCCCACCCATATTCTTCTTCATAGAAAAATCATCTTCTTGGAAGCTTGCTTTACTATCAAAGTTGGAAAAGCTAACTTCAACTAATGCATTTTTATCTTTATCCAACACCTTTACTTGTACAGGTTGCAACGATTTTTTATCTAAATAAATTTCTTGATACGGTAAATTGTTATTGCTCTGATAATTTGTTTTTGTCTTAAACACGTAATGGGCATCGGTAATTTCAAATTCCGCTTCCTTATCTTTTTCAATATCCTGAACCAAAGATTGGTATAAATAAGGCTGGCTGCTATTTTGCGGCCATTCGGACTGAAATTTAAAACTCTTATTTAAAGCTGGGGTAAGCACAAAAACCCCATCTTCATTTTTTAAAATGATTTGATTGCCCTTTTCATCAGACTTATTGGATAATCCGACACGATACATATCTTCTTTTTTATGCCAAATATCAATTTGAAACGTTTGCTGTTCCTTACCTGTATTCATATTCATTTCCGCTTTTGCTTTATACCCGTCCATCTTCTCAGCTTTTTCTTGCAAATCGGCTACAACATCTTCTTGGGATTTTTCACCACAAGCAGCTAATACGATTACGAGGCCGGCAAACAAGAGCACCCCAATGATTTTCATCTTCATGTACATATCTCCCTTGTCTCAGTTAATTCAAGCAAACTTAGCTAGTGACAAGCCTTTAGACGCAGGCGACTGCCTCGTTGTACTTATACGTAGGACAGAAAAAGAAGTTCGTTTTCTACCTTCCGACCATCTCTTTTGTCCTTTTCTAACGTAAAACAAAGGGAACCCTTATCAACCACTACTTAAAATCGCACGATATACACGTGTTATTCCATTGATTACATCACTAGCAAGCAAATCATGTTCAGAATGCTGATCTTGGACAAGTAAATCGGCTGACATACCATGAATGAAACAAGCATTGCATAAAGCATCTAACAAACTTTGCTTTTGCATCACCATCGCTAACATTATCCCTGTTAACACATCGCCACTGCCACCTTTGCTAAGACCTGCGTTACCTGTTGGATTTAGCCTTTGTACACCATCTGGTGCGGTAATAATGGTATATCTACCTTTTAACACAACATACACACTATATGTTTGCGCAAATTCCTTGGCATATTGAAATGGCTTTTGTAATACTTCACGAATTGTGATTCCCAATAGCATAGCCATTTCCCCAGGGTGTGGGGTAATAACGGTTGAATAAGCTCTGGCATTTAAATCAGGCAATAACTGTGACAAATGGTAAAGTCCGTCCCCATCAATGATAATAGGACAAGTCGCTGTTTTCATAACATGGGCTACAAAATCCTTTGTTATTTTTTTCCTCCCTAAACCCATACCGATTGCTGCGGCATCATAAGCACCAAATGAGATTTCTGAATGATTATTAAGATAGCCATTTGTATCCATTAAAGGTATATACATAGCTTCCACACTGTTTCCGGCAATCATTTGAATCACAGGTAAAGCACTAGCACCCGTTATTAAACCGGCTCCCGATTTTAATGCGGCTTGTACTGACATCGATAAGGCACCTGGCATTTCCTTACACCCACCGATAATCAGACCTTTTCCATGATTGCCTTTGTGGTCAAATAATTCGCGCTTTGGTAACGTCTTTTCCACATTTTCTAGCTGCCACACTGTTTTGTTTGTAAGTCGATGGAACATAAATGTCGGCAGACCGATAGAGACAACGTCCCATTCTCCGTAGAACGGAGCAGTATTTGGGAGAAAGGCGCTTTCCTTCGGGGCGCCAATGATAACCGTGTAATCAGCTTGTACAGCGTAAATAGAATTCTCGCCTTCATCCGCAGGGACGCCAGAAGGAATATCTACAGAAATGACATAGGTTTCTTGTTCATTAATAAGAGAAATAAGAGTAGCTAACGGTTCACGCACCTCCCCTTTCATCCCAATACCAATCATGGCATCAATAAGAACATCCACCTCTTTCAACATCTGGATAGATTCCCCATTGTAGTGAGTAACATTCCCTCCACACTTTTCATAAATCACCTTATGATCATACGCATCACCAGTAATTTTTTCATTTGCAACTACTTGAAATACTTCGACTTGGTAGCCTTCGTCGAGTAACGTACGTGCAATGACAAAACCGTCCCCACCATTATTACCTGCTCCTGCCAAGATACAAATTTTTTCTTTTACCGAAATTTGCTCCATTACTTTAAAAGCAACAGCTCGTCCGGCATTTTCCATCAGCAATTTTCCTTCTAAACCAATTTCCTGCATAGCTAAACGATCCATATCGTACATTTCTTTCGCGGTGACAATAAACAATTTTGTTCCCTCCTACCCGCACTAAAATATATGAGACAAACCTTGTGATTATGCATGTGTTACATGTGACGTGCGATAAGTTTTTAAGATAAACAACAACGTTTTAACTTTCACGTAATGCTTGGCATTTTAAAATCGTGCTTCCAAAATAACTTGTGCTACGGCATAATGCTCTGCATGAGAGATCGATAGAAATATGTTTTCTTCTTCAAATCCTACTACATGTAATACAGGAGCTCCATCTTTCGTTTTGCTTACTGTCATATCTTGAAAAGCGAGTTTACCAATACCAGTACCTGCCGCTTTAGCAAATGCCTCTTTTGCTGCAAATCTTCCAGCAACGTATTCGATCTTCCGTTTTTCATTTGTTAATTGTCTGTAACCTTCTCTTTCTTGAGGCGTTAAAATTCGCTCCACAAAGCGAGCATTGTTCAGTAAGCTCTGTCGAATGCGCTCCAATTCAATAATATCTATTCCAATTCCTTTAATCATCGCCTTCTCCTCGTATCGTATATTTAGACGGTAGTTTTTCGTCCATTATCGTTGATTTGTTTTACTGCTTTAAAATATGCTTGACATATCATAGCGGCGTATATTAGTACAGGTTAAAAACGGATTGGATAACCTTTCATTTGTCATTTTTATTCGACTTTTTAAATAGCATTTAGTAGGATAAAATTAATTATAAGTGCGTATGGTACAATTTAAAAGGAAGCACTACATTTATCATACACCCTAGCACGCATTTTCAAAAATTATTCCACGGAGGAATCTAATGTTTATAAGACATGAAAGAAGCTTAAAAGAATTTATACAATCGTATCCCATCGTTTCCACCCTTGTAATCATTCACTTAGCTTTATGGCTCGTAATTAATTTCTTACAATTACCATTTGGCATTTGGCTGTATCAATTAGGCGAAGGGAGTAATTATGGTATTGAGCAAGGGGAATATTGGCGGCTTATTACACCGATATTTCTTCATGCCGATTTAATGCATGCCTTGTTTAATTCCTTCTCCCTTGTGCTATTTGGACCTGCTTTAGAGCAAATGCTTGGGAGGACAAAATTTATTATTGGCTACCTTTTTGCAGGTATATTTGGGAACCTTGGAACATATTTAGTAGAAGATTTATTTTACTTCCATATAGGAGCTTCAGGGGCAATTTTTGGCTTGTTTGGGATATATATATTCATGGTTTTGTTTCGCAAACATCTCATCGATCAGATAAGCTCTCAAATCGTAACGACGATATGCATTATTGGTCTGATTATGACCTTCTTCAATCCAGGCATCAATGTTTCCGGGCATATCTTCGGTTTCCTTGGTGGAGTTATCATTGCACCGATTGTTTTAGCAGGGGCTAATAGCTATAATCCATGGGCAGCCATGGCAAGACGTAATCGTTACAGAAATGATGATGATATTCAGTTTGACCCTAATCGCTGGAATAAAAAGCGCCTTCCGCGGTCTTTTACAAAAAATATTGGTTGGATTATCTTCGGCGTTCTCGTGTTACTTGGCTTATTTAGTCGTTTATTCTAATTGCATGGTCCCCCTTCAAACATAAGAAAATAATTTTTTATATAATATGGTTTTAGTTTACTAATGATAATCCAATTTATTTTAAAGCAAGTAACGATACATCTTCTTTTGCAATAAAAACAAGCATGGAAAAATGAAGAATGGAAAGGTTTTGATAAAATGCTAAAGTACATGAAAATAATCAGCGTTTTGCTGATTACTTTTTTTGCATTTGTTGGCTGTGAAGAAAAAGAGGAACAACCCCCTAGTAAAAAGTCGACTGCAGAAACTGTAGCAATGAATGACGAAAGTGAATTCCGCCTCTTAGAAAAAGAATATAATGCAAAACTAGGGATATATGCGGTAGATACTAGTAATGGTAAAACTGTGTCGTATCAAGCTGAAGATCGATTCGCTTATGCTTCTACTCATAAAGCACTAGCTGTAGGCGTGCTATTGCAAAAATTAACTTTGCAACAACTAAAAAAAACGGTATTAATTAAAGAAGAAGATTTGGTTAATTATAATCCAATTACTGAAAACCATGTAAATAAACATATGTCATGGAAAGAACTTAGTGATGCTTCTATAAGATATAGTGATAATACTGCTGCTAATCACATTTTAAATCGAATAGGTGGCCCAAATGGGTTTAAGAAAGCGCTTGGAGACATTGGAGATAATGTGACAAACCCGGAAAGAATGGAACCAGAATTAAACCTGGTAAATCCAGGAGAAATAAAGGACACAAGTACACCAAAAGCGCTCGCCACAAGCCTGAAAGCTTTCACAATTGGAAATGTACTACCGAAAGAAAAACAAGATTTGTTAGTGGATTGGCTGAAACGCAATACAACTGGGAATCATTTAATCCGAGCAGGGTCCCCCAGAGGGTGGGAAGTTGGCGATAAATCAGGAGCCGCACCCTATGGAGTTCGTAATGACATAGCTATTATTTGGCCGCCAAATAAAGCACCTATAATACTTGCTATTCTGTCTAGCAAAGAGGAAAAAAATGCTAAAGCAGATGATAAGCTTATTGCCGAAGCGACTAAAAAAGTAATCAGCATGATAAAGTAATTTTATAACTTGAAGTTAGCAAAACAAAATTACGGTTATTTGTTTACCAATTTAGTATTGTATTGACATGCATTTCATTTTCTACACGCCATACAATTACAGTAATTTTTTCCTAAACATTCACTTTTCCTTTTCATCCTTGCTATAAGGCATGTCTTCTACACGCTTTCTGTGCGAATACCAATTTGCTAATTTATCCGCATCAGCTTCTGCCAATTCTTTTAAATAATAATGCGCCCCGACGCTATTCGTACCAAGTATTGAAACACTTAGTGTAGCTACATCCTGTTTTCGATGGAGAGCATGTTGCTTTTTTTCCATAGATTGAATACGTCTATGAAAAATAATCATCGTTTTTTTACTTATTTGTCGATATTGAAGTAGCATCCTCTTTTTTTCTAGTTGAAATCCAGTATCCCGAAAGCTAAGATAACCTAATGTAAAGGCTAAAAGTAGCACAATTGCTACAGCCCACATAAATCCAGGGAAGAATATATATACTGGAACACTAATTAAGCAGACGGGAATAAGGGATCGGAGCAAATAATAGGTTAAGCCTCTTTTTGGAATCGCATGCCAAGCTCCATCTACATGGGCATGCGTTGGCAAGATTGTTTTTAGAAATTCTTCTACTTCGGATTCCTTTAACATTGGGAATAAAACGGAAGAAAACTCATTGGCTTCCTCTGCACTACCAGCTGCTACTTCTGCAAAAACTTTTGCATAGCCGAGCGGTTGCCGAATAATACTCTCCTCTATACCGATAGCTTGTATGCGATTTAGCGGAATGGTTGTTTGCTTTTTTTCAAGTAGCCCCCTAGTTATAAATAATTCTTTTTCATGTCTTTCGATTCGAAAATTCCAAAACTTAATCATTGTACCTGCAATACCTAATAACCATAATAATAATAAAATACCTACAATAACAATTATTAAAAATGCAATACTTAATCCCACTACCCACTCTACCGTATTATCATAAAAATTATCAGGAATAAATTGTTCCATTTCTGAAACGGCAAAAGCAAATAAACCTGCTAATACTCCGATACTTCCAGATGTACTACCTGCCAAGAACAATCGTTTATTAGATATTTGGAAAAAAGGCACATCCGGTGTTTTCATAGTTTCTTCTGTCTTTTCTAAGTCGGCATCGTTTGTTTGGTAACCTTTTAATTCTGTTCGTAGATCTTCTGCTTCCGATAACTTGATAGCTGTCAATGTACCTTCAGCGCCAGAACCAGCTGTTTCAATTTGCACCTTTGCTAATTTAAAAATTCGATGCAAAACATTTGCGGATATATCAATCGACTGAATACGCCCTTTTGAAATGTATCTTTTTTTACGAATGAATATTCCTGATTCAATCCGTAGTTCGTCATTCGTAACCTCATAAGTAAAACGCCACCATGAGAGCGTACTAAAAATGGTAAACAATAACGCAAGCGCTATAAGACCTATAATCACAAAAAAGAAATGCTCTTTAGGAATGGCAATGATTGCTGCAATAAACGGTAAAATCGTTTCTCTCAGTGATCGAATAACATGAAATAAGATAAATGCTAGATGCATTCGTTTTGGCTTAGACATCTTCTTCATCCACCCTTGCAAGCTCAGAAATACGATCACGCAACAAAGAAGCATCCTCTTCATTTAACGCAGGAATTTCATGTGTCGTTGCTGCCGTGGAGATCGTTACAGTTGCCAGATCATACCGCTTTAAAATTGGACCCTGCTGTGTATCTACATGCTGTACACGCACCATTGGTACAAGCGTTCTTGACATAATTAAAATACCGTATTGAATATAGATTTCCTGTTCAAATAATTCATAACGCCATCGTCTCCAGCGAAGCTTTGGTAATATAAAAATAAATACATACGCTAAAATAATGGTTACAGCTACAGCTACCATACTATACCAAACTGGCCATTCAAAAATAATACTAACAACCAAAGCTGCAATTGCCAATAAACAAAGTATACCATTATAAATAGCTGCTGTTATCCGCCATACTTTGATGGCTTCTTTCTCTATTTGTTGTTTTGGGGGGTGTCGCATCACATTTCTCCTTTCTTTACATTCATTTTAAGAAACTTTCATCGATTCATACGGTTTTTAAGAGGAAATGGTTTCTAAAGATACCACTTTTTCTTAAATTAGGCATTTTATTTTTCCATTTAATTGGTGTTTTCTTATACGATAACCTTAAACCCATATAGTGCAGAAGCCGAACAATCAAATTACAATTGTTCGGCTTCTGTTAGATAGTATTCGCTTTGTTTATGCTCAAACCTCTTTTATCCTTACTTATCACGGTTTCTGCGTTTTTGAAAATTACCTTTTCGATTACGACTACCTTGTCCACCACGATTATTTTGTCCACGTTTACCTTGGAAACGTTTATTATTGGAACGGCGATTGTCATTCTGGTTATTTGCTTTCTTTACGCTTATTGGCGCAACAGAAGAAATCTTCACCGGCGTATCCTTTCGCTCTTTTGTCATTAACTTAAGAGCTGCAGCAATGACAGAGACAGCATCCTGATCTTCCAATAATTGATTGGCTGCTTGATGATAATCGTTTAGATCTTTTGTTTCAATCGTTTCAACAATTTTGCTTATCGTAACTTGCTGTTGTCCTTTTCGTGCATCATGGTTCGTTGGCGGTGTAAGACGCTTCATTTTACTCTTTGTTACTTTTTCAATTAATTTCAAATGCGCCATTTCTCTTGGAGTAATGAAAGAGATAGCTTCGCCTGTTCGACCAGCACGCCCTGTTCGACCAATACGGTGCACATAGCTTTCTGGATCCTGAGGGATGTCAAAATTATAAACATGCGTAACACCTGAAATATCAAGTCCTCTTGCGGCTACATCCGTTGCAACAAGCACATCTACGCGACCATTTTTAAATTTATTTAATACTGACATCCTTTTTCCTTGTGTTAAATCGCCATGGATACCTTCAGCACGGTAACCTCTAGCTTGCAAACCTTCCGTTATTTCATCTACACGCTTTTTCGTGCGGCTAAAGACAATGGCTAAATCAGGAGAATGAATGTCCAAATGGTTATTTAACGTATCAAATTTATATCTTTCCGGTATTTCAATGAAATACTGATCAATATTTTCGACCGTCATTTCTTTTGATTTTACTTTAATTTCTTTTGGGCTTTTCATTAAATTCGTCGCAATATCGCGAATTTCCTTAGGCATTGTTGCAGAGAATAGCAATGTCTGTCTTTCCTCTGGAATTGCTTTAAGAATCTCACGAATATCATCGATAAAGCCCATATTTAACATTTCATCGGCTTCATCTAATACAGTTGTGTGAATATGTTCCGTCCGAATTGTTTTGCGACGCATATGATCCAATAGCCTTCCAGGAGTTGCAACTACAATTTGTGGACCATCTTTAAGCGAACGAATTTGTCTCTCCATTTGTTGCCCACCATAAACGGCGAAAGCACGAACTTTTTTAACCTTGCCAAGACGATTTAATTCCTCGGCTACTTGAATCGCTAATTCTCTCGTTGGAGCAACAACGAGACCTTGAATTTTACGTGCTCTTGCATCTAATTTTTCAATCATAGGAATACCAAAAGCAGCTGTTTTTCCTGTACCTGTTTGCGCTTGTCCAATTACATCATTGCCTTCTAAAGCTAGTGGGATAGTCTCTGCTTGAATTGGCGTTGCTTCTTCAAATCCCATTCTTTCTAATGCTTTCATAATCGGGCTAGACACACCCAGCTCTTTAAATGTTGTCACCTATTCCTCTACTCCTTTAATGTTAAGATTTTATTGTAAGAGGCCTTGGTCGCTTCTATATACTTTAGTCCTGTTCAGAGCTTAATCACAGATTAAACAATGTTCATATAATGTAGAATGCACAAAAAGTTGCGTCTATACGTAAAACATTGTTCTTCCGTTTCAAACGCCCGAACGCAAGGTAACATTTTGCCTACAATTATACTTCCATCTTCCATTCACATTTTTTATAGATTGCTCAAAAGCAACGAAAAACATAAATTGTTTCTCTGGTTATGAAACGCCATTCTTTTTATACAAAATGCGTTTTTATACTACCTAAAGTACAAAAAGGCTTCACCAGATTGGTAAGAGGCCTCACGTGAACTCATGCAAAGAATATCATAACATATTTTTATCAAGGATACTAATTTGATAAATGATTTTTTGTAAATACCATGATAGAATATATGAGATATACAGCATAACGTAAATCAACAAAATGAAGCAAGGAGGGTTAGAATGCGACTTCCTCCATTTAACCCATATATCGCTGTAGGAATTGGTGTCTTATCTGTTTCTACTTCAGCAGTATTCGTTAAATTAGCCGATCAAGCCCCTGCTGCTATGATAGCAAATTACCGTTTATTGATTGCAGTACTTCTTATGGCTCCGATCATATTGGCAAAATACCGCCATGAAATAAAGCATATTGAGCGTAAAGATTGGCTCTTATCTATTCTTGCGGGGGTGTTTTTAGCCTTCCATTTTATATTATGGTTCGAATCTTTGAACTACACATCGGTAGCTAGTTCTGTTGTTTTAGTAACGCTCCAACCTATTTTTGCTTTCTTGGGAACATATATTTTCTTTAAGGAGCGGTTTTCTTACGGAGCAATTATTAGTATGCTAATCGCTTTAATTGGTAGTATCATCATTAGCTGGGGTGATTTCCAAATAAGTGGAATGGCGCTATTTGGTGATATCTTGGCATTATTAGGAGCGATCACTGTAACAGGATATTTTTTACTTGGACAGCGCGTACGCAGAAATCTTTCTTTAATGACCTATACATTTGTTGTGTATGGTGTAAGCTCTATTACTTTAATCATTTATAACTTATTAGTTGGAAACGCATTTACTGGTTATCCAATGGACCATTGGTGGATTTTTATCGCTCTAGCGATTATACCAACCTTTTTTGGACATACGTTATTTAATTGGGCATTAAAATGGCTAAGCACCTCTACGATCTCGATGGGCATTGTCTTTGAGCCAATCGGCGCTTCCATTTTAGCATATATTATTTTAGGCGAAAAAGTTACCGCTTCGCAACTATTAGGAGGAACCATTGTCCTATTTGGGTTATTTTTATTTATATTAAGCACGAACAGGAAAACAACTTTAACTATCTCTAAAAAGAAGCAACAAGATGATTAGAAAAACTTGCCTTATCGTCTTTAAAATGGATGCTCTTGTTTTTTAATCACAAATTATAGAATGCAATATTCTTATAGTGTAAGAACAACACAGAAAAAAGGGAAGGATGAAACCTTATGAACATGCAATTAATGACCGATGGTGGAGCGGATATACCTGAGCGTTTATTAACCAAAACAAATATTATTCAAGTGCCACTCTATTTACATTTTAGTGATGGACAATATAAAAGCGGAGTGGATTTAGACACCCCATCCTTTTATCGAAAAATGGCTGAAACCAATGAATTACCTAGATCTTCAGCACCAAGCCCACATGATTTTTACACAGCTTACAAACAAATTGACCAAGATGTTCCTATTTTAATGCTTAGTTTGACGAAAGGGTTAAGCAGCACCTATGAAAACGCAGTTGCTGGTATGAAATTGTTGCTTGAAGAAGACCCCGAACGTAAGATTGCCGTTATTAATACAAAAACCGCTTCTTGCGGGATCGCTCTGTTGCTTCATGAAGCTATTTCCAAAATAGAAGCAGGCTATTCCTTTTCCCAATTAGTGGAGCACCTAGAGGAACGAGCAGAACAAACTGCTACATTATTTGTATTAAAGACGTTGGAAAACCTTATTCAAGGCGGACGTCTTGATAAGGTAAAAGGTAAAATTGCTAAAACATTAAATATTAAACTACTAATGCGTGCAAGTGAAGACGGAGCTATTGAAGTGACGGAAAAAGTGAGAGGAGATAAAAAATCCATTCGCCGATTTATCGATCAAATTGGTGAATATACAAAAAATGTGGAGGATAAAGTGATTTCCTTATCGCACTGTAATGCAGAAGGACGTGCTAAGAAAGTGCTAAATGAAATAAGAGAGGCTTATCCATTTAAAGATGCACTCATCATGGAAACTGGTCCGTTAATATCCACATATGGTGGAGAAGGTGCTCTCGTTATTTCTTTTTTCAAGCATTAGGTTAGAAAAACTTGGCTTGCCGCCAAGTCTCATAGCGGAAGCCTTAGTTTTTCTTATACTATAATCCTCAAAATTTTATACTTTCCTATAGTGGAACAAAGGCTCAGGGCGCCCGTTTAGCAACGTAGCGACTGGAACGAATCAACTAAAGTTTTAGGAATCATGCCACTAAAACAGGGGTATGCCGACGCACTAAGGCAAGCCCGTTTTTAGTCGGCCTTCCTATTTAGCACGAACCGATGATGACTTAGCTTAGGGCAATGGAGTGAAGTCGCCTCGTTGCTGGGCGCTTAAGCCGGACGTGGCTATTCCGTTAAAATCGGTATCCCAAAGCAACAAATTTTATACTTTCTTATCTCTCAAGGAAAGCATGAGAGCCCACTACTGTTTAATAAGTTTATACTCTAGACTCTGTTTGTCCCATTAAACAGGCTCTAGAGTATATTATAGGAAGCCGTCATCCCTTACATGGATGCAATGAAAAATGCACAATTGACCACAAAGCCCTTTCCTAATAGGTAAATGTAGGTGATCTTGATGACTGCAAGAAGGCATGTACGATTTTGTTTAATGTATCTTTGTCATCTCCTAAACAGATTAAGTGCTTAGAACGCTCGAAAAAGACCACTTCCTTTTGCTCCGATGTAATTTCTTTATTTAAGTAATAGGCTGTTTTATATGGTACCATTCCGTCTTGCTGCCCTTGAGCAATTAATACTGGCGATTTTATTTTATTTAAGTACCTTCTAGTAAACCGAACTAACTTTAAAAATTCAATATTAGCGCGAAAAGGTACTGTCCCTAGTTTTCTTTTATAGTGCAGAAACAGTTTATTCTCTCCTAATTTCCCTGTCACAGCATCTGTAAGGAAGCCGCCTACGTCTTTTCCAATCTGCTTTAATGACAAATATTTTCCAGAAGTAGCTAGAAGCACTAGCTTCTCGATTTGATACTTCGCTGCTAAGTAAGCCGCAATCATCCCTCCCATGGAAAAACCGATAAGATAAACGGTATCATACCTTTTTTGTAGTTGCAGCAGTGCTTGTTCTGCAGCTTCGAGCCATTCGTCATGAGATACATGCTGTAAGTTCAAGTTTCGACCATGGCCTGGTAACGTGGGGACAGCAATATGCCAATTGGTTTGTTTTGTTAAATAATCCGCAAGTGGTTCTACTTCATAAGGACCCCCAGTATATCCGTGAATAATTAAACAGGCTACCATCTTTACGTTTCTCCTTTCTGTTCTATTCTTTGTTTCCCCTTTTCTTACCAAAAACATGCTTGATGATTATTGGAAATTTTTAAAGGAACAAAGGCTCGGGGCGCCCGTTTAGCAACGTAGCGAGTGGAACGAATCAACTAAAGTTTTAGGAATCACGGTGAGGAACGAACCGATGATGACTTATCGTAGAACGATTTCGTGAAGTCGCCTAGTTGCTGGGCGCTGGAGCCGGACGTGGTTAAATAACTTAGTAAGTTTATCCACAGCTGCTAAATTTTATAATTTCCTAGACGAATAAAAAGCTGATGATGTTGGCCACCAGCTCTTTTATCTAAAGGTTTTGATAAGTGATCCAAATTGCTTAACGATGGGAGAGACTTGATGATACGTATTAGCCAACTGACCTACTGTTGATAACATTTTATCCAAATCAAAAGATTGCCCAGGAGCAGTTGATTGTTGTGTTTGTTGCATATTCGCCTCTTGCTCCATATTTTGTGAGCTTTGCATACCCATTTGTTGCATACTCTGTAGCGGAGGTTGCCCATTTAAACCTTCCTGCATACCTTGTGGCGAAGGTTGCCCGTTTAAACCTTGGTGCATACCTTGTGGCGAAGGTTGCCCGTTTAAACCTTGGTGCATACCTTGTGGTGAAGGTTGCCCATTCCATCCATGGTACATATGTTGTTGGGATGTTTGAAATTTACTTTCAGGCCAGCTCATTGGCTGTTGAGGCTTAGCAAAGGAATCATAGGGAGATTGGTATGGTGGAGACAAATACGGTTGAGAATGGATGGACGCTCCCATATTCGCTGTAGCAAAAGGATCAGGACGTTCATCATAAACTTCTCTATAATTAAAATAAGGCCGATAATACATAAGAATCCACACCCTCTACACCTTTTTTTACAGCGTATGCTATTTTACTAAAGCCTGTGATCGTTGTTTTTTTCTTCTATATACCCATCAAACAAAGAACTATAATGCGTTATTTCTTTATTTATGATACCTAAACAATACTTTAATTTATTTTTTTGAAATCCTAATATTGGTTCTTCTTTACCAGCAATAAATATTGTGGGGGTACCAAATACTCCAAAACTCTGTAATTCTTTCATATTCGATGGATTTTCATTTACATTTTTCGTTTGATACATAATCGTCCATTCTTGTAAGAATTCTATTACTTCTTCACATGCTTTACAGTTCGTACTAATATATACAATCACATCAGGTTTTTCCATTGTAAAAACCCCTTCTTAGGACCATTTATCTTATACACTCATCTATTCCCTACTACAAATAATTACAAACAAAAATATGCCAATCTCATGACATAAATATTACTGAACGTCATGCTTTTGACATATTTTCTCCCTTTTATTTCACCTTATTTGCAGTACCGAGCTTTCGCAACAAGTCAATGGCCAGTTGCTTTTCTGTCTCATCTAGTCCACTTGTAATTTCTTCAATTCTTGCCCAATGACCGGGAAAAATCTCCTCCATTAACCTTTCCCCTTTTTCCGTAATGGCAGCAAATGTTACACGTCGGTCATTTTCATTAGGTATTCGTAAGATATAACGTCTATTTTCTAATTTATTGACAACATACGTAATACTCCCACTTGTTAATAATATTTTTTCCCCTATCGCTTTCAAAGTATGTGGTCCTTTATGATAAAGCAACTCCATTACTGCAAAATCGGTTAAATTTAAACCTCTTTGGTGAATATCATCCTCCACTTGTTCCATTAAACTCCGATATGCTTTTGATAATACAACCAATAACTTAAGCGAGCTATTGTTCTGTTTTTCCTTTAAAGCATTACTCTTCGTCAAATTATCCTCCCCTTGTCATGAAAAGATGGCGCTTGCCGCTTCTTCTATAAAGCAGAAACAAAAGCACAAGTGAACTTATCGTCAGAAAAGGATAAATTCCACTTAAACTTAAACATACCATAGCGACCGTCCCTAGCGTTTCTTCTACTTGTAAAACAGCTTTTTTTCTGGTCAGTGATTGGGCCATTTTCATTAGCTTTACTTCTTTCACATAACGATACGTCGTCCAAAACAGCAAAATATGGAGTGGGGTCCACCAACTAAGGTGCATAAAATAAAAAAATAGTACTGGAATAAATAAGAGTATAGCGCCTAATCGCATCCATTGTGAAAAATAATTTGTGTAATTTTTCGTGGACCATGGTAATATTTCAATGACATCATTGCTAAATCGATCTGCATAAAAACTAACTGCAATTGAAATATAAACATATAACATGACTGCAATACCGATATAGAACAACCATACTGGCATGAAAAAGAGAACTGTAATAAGTACAAATAATGTTCCTAAAGCACGAAAGATAATCGCTTGTTGTTTTATGAAATATAATTTCCATAGCCGATTATAAATTTGACCCTCCGTAGTAAATGGCAATTTGTTCTTACTACTATTTTGAAACAAAGTATATCGTTTCGGACGTTTAAATTTCGTATTTGAAGCAAAAGCCAATAACGGCATACGCCAAATAGTGTAATCATTAATTTCCGTTACTTTCGACCAATTAATATGTGAAAATACATGCGGCAACAAGAACAAATTCACCAATACAATGCAACTAATGAGTAGGGAGGCAATTAATTTTGGCTCTAGCAATGGGGTCAAAAGACTTGCGACGCCTACCAATACTATAGCTAATAAAAACAGCATCATTTTTTTAGCGAAGTGCTGCTGAAATAATTTCCATTGTGGTATAGCCATGATGATATCAAACATGATGAAAGTTACCACAAACGTAAAAATGAATAATAGGCTAAGTGGCGTTATTAGCAGGGCAACACCCGCTATTAAGCTATATATAAGTAGCCTCTTTAGCCATCTTTCTAGCAACGTTAAAAGCCAAATACTCCCTCTTGGATATGGTAATAAAGCTAATTGATATTCTGCACTGGAATATAAAACCCCTGGTTCTCGGAATGCATGAAACATAGAACGAACTGGTAAAACAATAGTCAATACCCATATCACATCTTCCGCCTGCTGCTCTAATAAAATAAAATAGTCCTTATACATAACCGCTGTATCGCTAAAGATAAACATACTTGCAAACGTATAGGCAAGTAATAAAACAAGATATACCGTCGTTGTCTTATCAAAAAGTAATTGGGACGCCTGCTTGTTTAACTTTCGCTTTTTCTTAAAGCGATGGACTCTTATGAAAAAGAAGCTTTTTAATAGGGATGGTCGACGTATCATTCATCCATTCTCCTATCAATCGTAACAAATTGATCAATTGGTCCTTGGCTATGTATTTTACCTTGTTGCAACATAATATAATTATCCGCCATTCCTTTCATGCGGTCTAATTGGTGTGTTGTAACAAGAATCGTCGTTCCTCTTGCCACCTTCTCTTTCATTAATTGCTCAAAATAATCAATTGCATAAATATCTAAACCCATAAAAGGTTCATCAATAAGTAACAACGGTGTATCAGGAAGTAGCGCACAAATGGTTTGCACCTTTTGTCTCATTCCTTTAGACAATGACTCAGGATATTCATTTAGTTTATCGGATAATTCAAATCCTTTTACCATCTCTTTTATTCGTTGGTTCATTTCATTTTTAGCCAGTTCATAACTCATGCCGTAAAGTTGGAAATGTTGCATCACAGTTAATTCCGTCAACAACATCGGTTCCTCCGGCAAATAAGCAAGTAATAGCTTACATGTTAAAAAATCATCATCCTGATGGTACATTTCATTAAATATAATTTTCCCTTGGCTTTTAGAAAGCATCCCGACAATGGCTTTTAAAAGCGTTGATTTCCCTGCCCCATTATGCCCTACAAGCGCTGTGATCGTCCCTTCCTCTAACATAAATGACGCATGATCAATCAGCAAATTCTGATCTATTTCTACCGAAAGTTCAACAACCTCTAACGTTTTCAACGGAAATCCTCCCTTTACAGCATTGCCTTACACTATTGTACGAAAATGGTTCGAAAAAAGATTCAAAAAGCTTCATTTTTCATTACAAGCAACATCCCCTAGAAGTTAGTATTTACTTCTAACTCCTAGGGGAACAAGTTCAAAACTTTATACTTTCGTTCATATGACGAGCAGTCATTTTGCTCGTATCATTTGTAAATGTTTTGGAATAATTTCCACTTCTGACGGTGTAGTAGCTATGATTTCCCCATCCATATCGATTTCTTTCTTGTTTTCAGTAGTTACTTGCAAATAAGTCGTTTGCACATACATCATTTCATTTAATTCCTTTAGTTTTTTGTTCGGATCGTTCATAGCCAATAAATCACGAAAAAAAGCAAGGTTGGAATTTTTTACAATGAGGATATCTAGTTTTCCATCGTCAGGTTGTAAACTTGAAATCGGGACTTCTTGCGTACCCAAAAACCTTCCGTTTAATGCAACAATCATTACAGCTTCCCCTGCAAAATTCTGCTCATCTGTAGTTATTTGATAGGAAAAACTTTCTGCTTGGGAAAGGCTTTTTAATGTACTCATAAAATAACTAAGTACACCGAAGTTTTTCTTTTGATTAGGATCAATATTTTGGGATGTTTCAGCAATTAAGCCAATCCCCCAAAAATTAAGAAAGTATCTGTCATCAGCCTTTCCTACATCGATCTCCACAACCTCTCCGTCTACAATGGAGGAGGCAGCTTCCCCTAATTGTTGTGGCATATGAAGTACACGACTAAAATCATTACACGTTCCCCCAGGCAATATACCAATAATAGGGCGCTTCTTTAAAGGAGAGATAGCGTTAATACATGCATGTACTGTGCCATCTCCTCCTAAAACAAGTAATACATCCACTTTAGCGGCATATCGTACACAAGCCTCTTTCACATCTTCAATGGAATCTGTCTGTAACAAATGCAATTGTTTAATTGCTAAAGATAAATTTGCAACGATTTGCGTTAATTTTGTTCTCATTTCTTCTTCATCTGCATTTCCATTATATAAAAGTACCGCAGTTTCATATTTTCTCATGAAGCAACTTCCCTTCATGCATTTCCTATTAATCCATTTTGCTATGTTTTATAAGCTGACTCATTATTCTCGCTTTTCAAGACAGCAATACCATGAAACATAGATGGTTCTACTTAAAAAATTCGCTGATCTAAAAACTACAACGCCCAAATTGTTTTTTACTAGCTATTCCCCTAAGCTCGCATAAAAAAACATAAAGTGGATGCCTTTCATCCTCACTCATTGTGAGCATCCAAGGGTATGACCTAAAAGCCGCTTACGAAAAAGGGAATTTAGATGCTATTATCTCTCACTTAGAATTGTTCAGCTCCTATCTCACATTCTTGAAGTAGTCTTACAACACCTTATCTCTGGGATAAACGGCTGACAATAAGGAAGAAATTTGCTCCCGTTTCCTATGCACAAATAAACTTAGCCATCTATATTAATTTCTTGTAAAGAAAATAAAATACATCTAGAAATTTTTTCGTAAATAGTATTTAATAAAGGTATAAGCATTTTTATTCAGTAGATAAATTTTAGGAGGGTCAAAATGAAAAAGTGGTATAGTCTTTTTATCGTCCTTGCCTTAGCATTCGTACTTGCAGCCTGTGGCGGGTCAGATGATTCAGATGGAGAAGATAACGCAAGCGGAGAAGGCAACGATAATGCGAAAGAAGAAGAAAAAGGAGAAACCCCAGATAAACTAGTCATGGGATTTGTTCCTTCTCAAGATTCTGATACAATCGCAGATACAGTAAAGCCTCTAGCTGATCGTTTAGGGGAAGAATTAGGAATTGATGTTGAAGGGAAAGTAATGACCAACTATAATGCCCTTGTAGAGGCAATGGGTTCAAACCAAGTACAAATTGGCTTTATTCCTGCTTTCGGTTACGTACTTGCTAATGAGCAATACGATGTAAATGTTATTCTTAAATCTGTTCGTCATGGTTCTGGTACATACAAAGCACAATACGTCGTACGAGCAGATTCTGACATTGAGTCTTTAGCAGACTTAGAAGGTAAAGTATGGACATATGCAGATAAAGGCTCTACTTCTGGTTACCTTTTCCCAGCATACCAAATGATGCAAGAATTTGACTATGCTTCTGGAACAGAATTAGAAAGTGATTTCTTCGGTAACACGATTGCTGCTGGTGGTCATGATAATGCAGCTATCTCTGTTTATGAAGGAGATGCCGATGTAGCTACTACATTTGACGATGTTCGCACGGAATTAGAAGAAGAATACCCTGATGTCATGGATAAATTAAAAGTCATCGAATATACGGACGAAATCCCAAATGACACAATCTCTGTAACGAAAGAATTAGATGAAGAATTAGTGACAAAAATTAAAAAAGCATTCCTATCTTTCAATGAAGATGAAGAAATGATTAAAATCATGAATGAAGTATACAATTGGGATGCGATTGACGAAGCTTCCGACGAAGAATACGAGATCGTTAAAGAGACATATCAAAAATTTAAAGATGATATCGAGCTATAAATTTCTTTGATCCTCTGAAGAATACAGCAGTATGCTCAAAATCATACTAATTACATTATGTGGAAAAAAGGGAGATGGAAACTCTCCCTTTTTTTCCAGTTTTAAAACAATCTTTCTATGATGGGGGCAATACATAAATGATAGAATTTAAAGACGTTGGGCTTGTGTACCCAAATGGAACAGTGGGTTTAAAAAATATTAATGCAACCATTAAAGATGGAGAATTTGTCGTAATTGTAGGCCTATCTGGTGCTGGAAAGTCAACATTCATTCGCAGTATAAATCGTCTCGTTACACCTACTAGTGGCGCTTTATCGATAGACAATGAAAATATACTAGATTATAAAGGTAGCGACCTAAGAAAGCTGCGCACTAAAATCGGCATGATTTTTCAAAATTATAACCTCGTAAACCGAACTAACGTTCTTAGAAATGTTCTAGCTGGTCGTTTAGGTCATACTGGAACGTTAAGATCCATTTTAAACTTATATAAAAAAGAGGATATAAGCTTAGCATATGAAAGTTTGCAACGTGTTAATATTGGAGAAAAAATTTATAATCGCGCAGACGAATTAAGTGGCGGACAACAACAACGAGTAAGTATTGCACGTGTACTTACACAACAGCCAAAGTATATTTTAGCGGACGAGCCTGTTGCTTCTTTAGATCCGCCCACTTCCCATCAAGTCATGACATATTTAAAGAAAATCAATAAAGAAGATAATATTACAACGATTGTGAACCTCCACTTTATCGATATGGCAATGGAGTATGCCGATCGAATTATTGGTATGCGTGCTGGCGAAATCGTTTTTGACGGTCCTGCATCTGAAGTTACGGAGAAAACATTTGAAGAAATTTATGGACGTTCGATACGTGAGGATGACTTACGTGGGGGGGCGAACAAATCGTGACCAAACAATCAAAACAAGAAATGACAGAGAAAACACCCTCCATTTATCCTGTAAAAACAAAACTACAAATCACGATCATCTTTTTTATCGTCATTGGTTTTTATTTGTTTAGTATATTTTGGACGCAACGGGAAATGGTCGGTGGCTTCGGCAATGCACTAGGCAATATGTACGTCGTTATTGAAAAGTTTTTTCCACCTAATCTAGAAGTTATTCCAAAGGTTTGGGGAGAAATGGCGCAAACTATCCAAATGGCAATTATAGCTACCACATTAGCAGCAATCCTGACTGTACCTTTAGCACTATTATCTGCCCAAAATATAACGACTTTTAAACCGTTATATCTCATTACAAGAACATTTTTAAATATTCTGCGCACGATCCCAGACTTAGTGCTAGCCGTTATTTTTGTTGGTTTATTCGGTGTCGGCCTGTTACCAGGAATTTTAGCATTATTTATCTTTTCTTTAGGCATACTAGCTAAATTGATTAGTGAAACGATCGAATCTGTTGATATGAATCCACTAGAAGCCATGCGTGCTTCAGGCGGGAATGTTTTTCAAGTTATTTATTTTGGGCTTGTTCCACAAGTTTTACCACAATTCACTTCCTTCGTACTCTATGTATTCGAAATTAACATCCGCGCTTCCGTCGTTTTAGGATTAGTAGGTGCAGGAGGAATTGGCTTAGTTCTGGATCAACAACTCGGTTTTTATAATTATCCTAATGCCATGGCGATTATTATTTTAATTTTTATTGTCGTTATTATCATTGAATTTATTAGCAATAAACTAAGGGAGGCTTTGATCTAATGGCTGCGTATTCTTTACCTCCTAAACAACCAAAATCAACCTTTAAAATAGTAAGACGAATCGTTATTTTCTTAGCTATCGTAGCGCTATATGTTTGGACTTTTCTTGGTATCGATATCGATTGGGGAAGAGCTTTTGAGCGAATGGTAAATAACTTCTCACGGGTTATCCCAAAACTGTTTCAACCTGATTGGTCTGCAACAAGCGAAGTTGCTGCAAAAATATGGGAGACCATATTGATTGCTTTTGCCGGCTCCTTGATGGCCGCAGTTTTAGCTATTCCATTAGGATTTTTAGCAGCTCAAAATATGACTAAGAGTAAAATCTTAACTACCATTGGAAAATGGATATTGTCAGCCGTGCGTGCATTCCCTGATATTATTTTGGCAATATTGTTCGTTGTAGCGGTCGGTCCTAACGCTTTTGCTGGTGTGTTAGCTATCGCAATTGGTTCAACAGGTATGCTCGGTAAGCTTTACTCTGAAGTAATTGAATCCATTGATATGCAAGTCATTGAAGCAATGGAGGCAAATGGGGCAAATAAAATTCAAATTTTATTTTACGGAGTTATACCACAAATTGTTCCGGAATTTTTATCCTATGCCATTTATCGATTCGAAGTCGATATTAGAGCTTCATCCATTTTAGGTATTGTTGGAGCTGGAGGTATCGGAACAATGATTATATTTGCTTCCAGCAACAGAAATTGGAATGAAATGGGATTAATTTTACTAGCCATTATTATCGTTGTTACGGTGATTGACTTTCTTTCCGCGCGAATTCGTCGGAAAATAGTATAGTTATTTCTATACAGTCCCACAGATTCCTTGTGGGGCTATTTCCCATAGTTACATGAAGAAAAGAAAGGCTCAGGGCGCATGTTTAGCAACGTAGCGACTGGAACGAATCAACTAAAGTTTTAGGAATCATGCTCCTGCAACAGGAGTATGCCGGCGCCCTCCGGCAAGCCCGTCTTTAGTCGGCCTTCCTATTTAGGACGAACCAATGATGACTTATCGTAAGACGATTCGTGAAGTCGCCTAGTTGCTGGGAGCTGGAGCCAGACATGGCTTATTGGGTTATTTTGTATACATAAGCCCCTGATTTTATACTTGCTTATCTTGTTAGAAAAACTTGGCTTGTCGCCAAGTTCTATGGCGCAAGCTATCATTTTTCTTATACGATAAACCCAAAAATTTTATTCCTATAAGTTACATGGAAAGGATGCTTACCTTTGAACAATACGTCTGTCAACGTAAGCCTTATTTATACAAGTGATATTCACGGCCACATTATGCCGATTAATTATGGCACAAATGAAGAATCTGCAAATGGACTAGCAAGATATGCAACTGCAGTTAAACAAATTCGTAGTACGCATGATAACGTCATCGTCCTTGATAATGGAGACCTTATTCAAGGCACTCCTTTAATGACGCATTATGTGAAAGAACACCCTCATGAAGTAAACCCGATCATTCAGGCCATGAACAAAATTAACATTGACGCTTCTGTGATTGGCAATCATGAATTTAATTTTGGTCAATCTATCTTACAAGCTGCAATGAAGCAATCCGATTTTCCTTGGCTCGCTGCAAATGTGTTAGATGCAGAAACAAAAGAGCCAAAATACGGTCCTCCATATATGATAAAGACGCTAAAGGACGGAATTAAAGTTGCCATTTTAGGGGTTACAACGCATTACATACCAAATTGGGAATCTCCAGAACATATTGCAGACATTCACTTTAGAGATGCATATGAGACAGTAAAAACATGGGTTCCTTCTATCCATAAAAAGGAGCAGCCTGATTTACTCGTTGTTTCTTACCATGGCGGATTTGAACGTGATATTCATACAGGAGAGGCTACAGAAACACTAACTGGAGAAAATCAAGGCTATGCCATATGTCAAATTAAAGGTATTGATGTTCTGTTAACAGGCCATCAACACCGCCAGCTTACAGGCACCGTTCATGATGTATTAGTTATTCAGCCTGGAAATAACGCCACTCTCTATGGTAAAGTGGATATTCAATTTACAAAATCTGCTGCAGGGTGGCAAATTATTGATAAGAAAGCAAGCTTGCATAATTTAGCTCAAACTCCTCCCGATCAAGAGATTGTCCATTTAACGAAAGAAGTAGAAGCCTCCACCCAACAATGGCTTGATCAGCCTGTTGGCTATATTAAAGGGGATATGACCATTGATGATCCATTGCAAGCTCGGACTCGTAAACATCCGTTTATTGAATTTATTCAAAAAGTACAAATGGAAGCAAGTGGTGCAGATATTTCTGTAACCGCCTTGTTAAACAATGACTCGAAAGGCTTTAGCCAAACCGTTACCATGCGTGATGTTGTCGCCAATTATATGTATCCGAATACGTTAGTCGTTTTGGAATTGCAGGGTGCGGATATTCGAGCCGCATTGGAAAAAAGTGCTGCTTATTTCACGCTTAATGAAAATGGTGCCATTGTGGTGAATCCAGCTTTTGAAAAACCAAAACCGCAGCATTATAACTATGATATGTGGGAGGGGGTTACCTACACGATAAATGTAGCCAAACCTATTGGAAATAGAGTGGAGAAATTATGCTATCATGGTAAGCCCATTACCGAAAAAGAGAACTATCATGTCGTATTAAATAACTACAGAGCAAGTGGTGGCGGTGATTACTCCATGTTTAAAAATAAACCTGTAGTGAAAGAAATTCAAAAAGATGCTGTAGAATTAATCCGAGCGTATTTTGAAAAAAATCAAACGGTAGACGCTACTGTAACAGATAATTTCAAGGTAACAGCTGAAGCGTAGACACTTTCAACAGATCTTTTCCTATGACGCTACTCATTATGTGTCGTTTTGTATACATTAAGACTTCTTTTAAAAGTTTAGGTGCTGTTATCTACCTCTTAGCGTTGTCTAGAAACGCGGGTGTCATACAGCACCTTCTTTAGGGATATGAACATTTCAAGCCAAGTTAAAGCTTTGGCATAAGTGTAACGATCGCACACGGATTTCGGTCGCTTTCTTGTTCCATTTACCGACTAGACATGTATCCTAATAGTCATGATCATCCTCTATTTCAATTTCTTGCTTCAGAATTTCTCCATTTTCAGCATGAATCTCAAATTCCGCTTCTTTCTTTCCATTTCTAAGCTCTATTTCATAAATAAATTGGTTATCATCTTCATCTAGTTCCATGCTCATTACTTTGCCATCAAATTGTTTCTTGGCAATGCTTTTCGCTTCTTCCATAGATATCAACTCTTCTTTAACTGCATTTATTTGCGCTTGTTCGCTATTCCCATTTTTCGTTTGATTGATTTCCTTTTTGTTTTCTTTCAACACTTCTCCGCTGTCCCCATCAAGCTCTAAATCATATTCCACATTTTTGTTTGTTACTTCCACTTCATACACTGCTTTATGGCGATCCGTCTCTAATTCAAATTCAGTGATTTGACCATCGTATTGTTCTTGCACCATACTCTTAATTTTATCTCCATCCAGCTTTGGGGTTGCTTCATCTGCATTAGAATAATATACTCCAGTACCCAAAATCGCAGCACCAGCTATTGTTCCGATAATAATCCCTAATTTCTTTTTCATTCTTATCCACTCCTTGTTTGTTGTTAGTTCTATCATAACCATAAGGAATAAGAGAACCTTGTGAACAAGATTAGAATTTGCTAAGAAAAGAATTAGTTACTAGTGAATTTGATTGTCGTGCTAAAGACCACTAGATTACTTTTTGAATTGCGTATCGAATGTTCTTCATGAATAAAGGGCTTTGCAAAGACAAGCTGGATATATGGAATCGTAGTCGGTCCGACTAAGGAATAGTAGAAAATTCGTGTTATTTGAGTTGTTGTTGCTATTTTTAGAAAAACTTGGCTTGTCGCCAAGTCTTATGGCGAATGGCATAGTTTTTCTTATACCCTAGATTGTAAAATTAAGCGAGACACCAAAAAAGACATGTCATGATATACTCAACGAATAACCAACCAAAGTTAAGGAGAGTGTATCTGACATGTCCTACACCCATCTTACCAAAACAGAACTGGT
>NZ_JABXHF010000058.1:0-27619 GCF_013393565.1 Virgibacillus sp. | reverse complement strand
TGGAATTAAATTCTTCAAAAATTGTAATCAATAACTGCTATTTTATAAAAAACTTTCATCAAGGAATTAATATATAATTAGTCAGCTTTAATGACTTTAACTTGTTAAAGTAAGTATTAAATTATTCTATTATATCTTTTAGCTTAATTATACGAAAAAGGAATACGCATGTGTCCCATATTTTTGTGTAAATACCCTTTTAGTAGATGAGCCTGAGCCATAAATAATCAGACAAATCTCTTTAGCCACAGTTAACTGCTTGTCCTTGACCTTGTGTGTCTTCTTTATGAATCTCTGTGTTTGGCATAGGGGATCCTGCCAGTGAGAGCATAGAAGAGTGAGGTAGTAATTACTAACGTTTTATGATTTCTCAGTTTCTACATAAAAGAGGTTTTAGAATGTTTTCTTGTCACACGATTTCTAGAATATAACCATAAAGCATGCGACGCCATAATGCTTTGATAAGGCAAAGACTGAGTTCGTGATTATGTTATAAATACTAGAGAATTGCACTTATAACCTGTGATCCTTGACCTTGTTTATGGTTGTGGGTGTATTTAATGGCGGGTGCATAAAATATAGTCACACATTGTCATTTTACCTGAACGATTTTTAATTCGCACTTCTTAGCGATGTTACGAGTAACATGAACACAGCACACCTGATGCTTTGCTTTTGTATAGACACGGTGAATCGCATCTATCATACCATTTAAACCTAAGATGAAGAGTAGAATGTCTTCAACACCGCGGTTCCTCTATCATTTCTTCCCTATGTTTGACTTGTTGGTGCAATAGTGAAGTCTAATACTTCTTTTGTGCCAACTTCCGTAATACCATTTGACAAACCGTTGTAGTGTTACGTTGAAACGCTAATATGTAGCTAATCTTTGTTGTTGATACTCGCAGTTCTTATCCCATGGTATACGAAGTTATAGTTGCCGTATTCCCTCTTAAATGTACGTTCATAAAAGTCATTATTTACGAACGTCCTTTCGTTCATACCGATCATAATCCAGAAACAGAGTTAGTTCGTGCCTTAGTAACTAGCTTCTTCCAAATAACGACGAAAAACTTTCTCAATATCTTGTTTATTGCTAGTACTTCAAATTAAATCTGTAGTAAGATGGTTAATAAAAAAGTCCTCTTTTCTATGAATTTTGTTGACTATTTTTATTCTAGAAAGATGGTCTCCTTTTTCTATGAACAAGCTTAGTTGAAATTTCTATTTACACACAATATTTTACACTCTCTAATATGATTTGACTAGGCAAATTTCAAAATTAAAATACATAATCTCTATGTGGAAATATAAAAAGTTTTCTTCTATCATTTGTATGGGTAGATACCCAATAGGATAATTGATTTGTTCACATACAATTCCAGAAAAATGTTGACCTACTAATAAAGTAAAACAACAATTTTTATCTGCTTTTAGCCGGAGGAGGCGATTTATCGTTTTAAAAATAGTATTTAAATGAGTCTTATGATAAACTTATAATGAAGTTTACTTAAAAATAAGTAGGTGTACATATGTTCTACATCCAAGAATGGATAATCGCTTTTATTATTTCGATGTTAACAGCTCTTTTAGTAACACCACTAATAAAAAAACTAGCATTCTATTTAAAGGCTGTTGATAAACCTGATAACCATCGCAAGAATCATGAAGGAATCAAAGCGAGTTTAGGTGGGCTAGCAATCTTCATCGGAGCAGCTGCAGGTTTTTTATACTTACAACCAGAGCATCCGCAAATGAGTGCAATCATAATTGGTGCTGTGATTATGTTGCTTACTGGTTTCGTTGACGATATTTTTGAATTGAAACCGTATTATAAACTATTTGGGCAACTAACAGCAGCGATCGTTGTTGTATCTTCTGGATTAATTATCGAAAAATTAACAGTTCCTTTTTTGGGTACTGTTTATTTGGATGGTTGGGCTTATGTCATAACAATACTTTGGATTGTAGGAACGTCGAATGCGATTAACCTAATTGATGGATTAGATGGTCTAGCTGCTGGCGTTTCGGCAATTGGATTATCTAGCATTCTAGTAATGGCAATCATGGATTACCGAATTGTAGTCGCTTATCTATGTATTGTGTTAGTCGGTAGTTGTATAGGATTTCTTTACCACAATTTTTACCCTGCTAAAATATTTATGGGCGATACAGGAGCGCTCTTTCTGGGGTATGCAATAGCTATCGTATCGATGATGGGGTTGTTTAAAAATGTTGCGCTGTTTAGTTTTATTATCCCTATCATAGTAATTGCAATTCCTATCTTTGATACAACTTTAGCCATTATTAGAAGAATAATTAATCAACAAAGTATTGCAACAGCCGACAAACAGCATATTCACTATCAACTAATGAAAATGGGTTATAGTCATAAAACTACTGTGCTAATCATATATGCATTCAGTGCTTTTTTTGGATTGCTGGCAATTACTTTTAATAGTAGTACAATGCAAGCCTCTATGATTACACTCGTTATTGCTGTGATAGCAATGCAAGTAATAGCTGAATTGTCCGGGATGATATTACAAGGGAAACAGCCAATTTTAGGTAGTATGCGAAAAGTATTTGGAATGCATAAAACAAATCAAATAAAATAAAGAAAGCTCGTTTCATTTTTGTGAAACGAGCTTTTTATTTCTGCTAATTTAATTTGTAATTTCCAAGTGATCTTTTAAAGTTTGTTTTACTTCTTCTAAAGATTGTTGATCAACAATTTGGTAGCTTATTCCGTTAATTCTATCCGGTGTTGTTTCTAGTTGAATTTTATCTATTTTACTAACGCTAAAATCAGAATATTCTTTATAAAACGCAAGTCCTTCAGAGATTTTCATATTGGTCTCTACGTTCTTTCCAATTTCTTTTGCCAAATCATCGATTTTTGTAATAGTGCTTACAGACATTGCTTTATCAATGATACTTTTAATAACCTCTTGTTGCCTCTCGTTTCTTCCTATGTCCCCTTTAGGGTCTTCTTTCCTCATTCTAGCATAAGCTAGTGCATGGCGACCATCGAGTTCCATTTCACCCTCATAGAATTGTAGCTTTTCAGCAACTCTATCATCGCTATTTTGCTGAAAATCAAATGGTACATTAACAGTTATTCCGCCAAGGATATCAACAACATTCTTAAAAGCATCAAAGTTAACGGTGGCATAGTAATCTATAGGCA
Source organism: Virgibacillus sp. (assembly GCF_013393565.1). Classification (NCBI taxonomy): domain Bacteria; kingdom Bacillati; phylum Bacillota; class Bacilli; order Caryophanales; family Bacillaceae; genus Virgibacillus; species Virgibacillus sp. Next base: position 24,429 of record NZ_JABXHF010000058.1, on the reverse strand, counting down.
CATCAAGAAAGTTTTCTACAGTGTCAATGGTCATTTCTTTACCACCAAAAGCGTGAGCATGTGTGATTTTATCTTCTACACCTTTGCCTACAATTTCAACTAATGTGTCTCTTGGAATGCTTAAAAGTTTAAGCCGTTCGTCATTAGGACTAAAAGTAGCAAGCATCAGGGTGTCCGTTCGACCATGATCTCCTTCTGTCGCGTAATCTTCTACTCCCATTAAGAGAATAGATACAGGGTCTTTACTAATAGATACAGCCTGATCACGTAAATCAGACTTATCTCTGCCTAAATCATCATAAGAATCGCTTGCAGCTTGAAGGGTTTGTATGGCCATGTAACCACCAAAACCTATTAATGTAAGGAACAATAGAATTATCACTAAAAGAAGTTTACGTGTGCGCTTCTTTTTCTTTTTTTTACGAACTAATATTCGTTCATTCATTATTAGTCTCCTTTAAAAAAGTTGGTGGCTCTAATTTATTATAAATAGTATTCAGTTAAATATCAAATGAATTTTGACAAGGGTACGACACAATGTAACAAAATTATTGGGGAAATAACAGATTACTCCCTTTTGTATATTTTCCAATTGGATTAAATTTATAGGTCAAACCTTTGAGGGGTTAAAAACATCTACTAAGTGAAGATTCACTAATAAATACATGAGAAAAAACCACATGAAATAATAGACAGATCATGTGGCTTATCCTTAAATTTGTTTGAAATAAATAGAAACTTTTGTCAGCACAGAAGTAAACGACTAAATAAAGCTAATATACGTTTACCCTGAAGCTTTTCTTCTTTGATCTATTGGTGTTTGTAAGTCAATAATAAATTTTGCCAATCGTTCACTAGAATTGCCTTTAGAGTACTGATTCCAAACATTGGCAAAGGATTTTATCTTTTCTTTATGAAAGGCCTCTTGTTTCATTACTGTAATTATTTCTTCCGTTGATTGAACTACCGGTCCAGGCATTTCGGTTTCATATTCATCAATTAATCCTCTTTCCTTTTTATAAGCCTCCAGATCATAAGCAAAGAATATCATTGGTTTTTCAAATAATGCATACTCAAAAGGAATAGAAGAATAATCCGTTATTAATAGATCTGTTATAGTAAGTAACTGATTTGTATTTGGATAATCCGATACGTCATACAAAAAAGTTTCAAATGCGCATTGTAGCTTATTCTTGATAGCAGGGTGCAATTTTATAAATAAAACGTACTCACTTGATAATTCTGTGTACATTTTTTTTAAGTCCATATTTATGTGAAAATTATTAAGCTGTCCCTCTCTGTAAGTGGGAGCGTATAAAATGATTTTACGATCCTTAATTTCTGGGTATTTCTGTTTGAAATAAAGAGACACCTGTTTTTTTTCTAAACGATTAAAAAGCAGATCTGTCCGAGGTACTCCTGTTCTTATTATCCTTTCATTTGTCACATCAAAGCTTTCACGAAAGGTAGACGCCATTTTTTCTGAGCCAACAACAATATAATGAAATTTCTTATATACTTTACGAAAGCGTCGATATGCTTTTTGACTTCTATTACGGATGGACGGGTCTTTTAAGCCAAAATTCTTTAAAGCACCGATAGCATGCCAGAGCTGAATACATGTAGTATCTGCTTTAAAATTCGTAACAGCTAAAAAACCAAAATAGTTATCTACTAAAATGGTTTTCGCTGTTGCTAGATGATAAATAGATTTTAAAAACAAAAGTGGACGCGACAAACTGAATAATAGGAGTTCATTATACGTGCCTTCTTTAAAGGGATACGTACAACTTCTGTCCTTTAATATAACAACTTTACTGTCCTCGGTTTGATTATTTAATGCTTGCACTGTGCAATGGATGTTGTCACCAAAAGATGCAACAGCTACAACCTTTTTTTGTAGAGGAAACAATCTGCATAAGCTGAAAATGATTCGAAAGATAAAAAGGTATATAGTTATGCTGAATTCTCTAACCATTATTAACTTTATTTAAATCTGTCTTTATTTTTGTAGTTGATATACCGACAGTTCTAGGGAGATAGACAACTTCACAATAATCTTTTAAAAAGTCAAATTGCCCTTTCCAATCATCGCCCATTACAAAAGTATCTACTTTATGGTTTTGAACATCATGGATTTTTTGTTCCCATGTATATTCAGGGATTACTTTGTCTACGTAGCGTATCGCCTCAAGAATTGCCTTTCGTTGTTCAAATGTATAATAAGCTTTTTTGCCTTTTAATGCATTAAATTCATCAGCAGATATAGCGACAATAAGATAATCGCCGTATTCTTTTGCTCTACGTAACAAGTTTATATGACCAACATGGAGTAAATCAAATGTTCCGTAAGTAATAATTTTTTTCATTTCGTCTCCTCCAAATATATAAATCACTATGTTTAATTTCCAAAATATCATATACTAGTATAATAACATATCTTTACACGAATTTAACACAGGGTTTACAATTTAATAATAAATTGAGTTAACACTAACATAATATTATTACGATCACAAGTAGTACAATACTTTAAATTAGTTTAAAATGATGAGAACTTGGTTTGTATATGTCCAGTCTTGTTTGGAAGGAGAGAGAAAGCGTGACAGCTTTATCAAATAGAAAAATTATGTCTTTATCCTTTAAGGACGATGTGTATATATGTGATATTGCAATAAAAAAAAGTTACTTGGTTGAATGTAGTAATTACTTTTTTGTATTGCAACACCGCAATGCCGAAGAAGAGGCTAAATTACCGTTTTTTATTAGAACAGAAACCACAGATTTTTATATTATTCATATAGAAATATCATTAATAAAATTTAAAGATTTTCTAACCGGGTCGGATATAACAGATTTTTCTATTGTTAGAGTGATAGATAATGAAGAAAAACGATCTAGAGTTAGAAGTAATTATGATTATATTGAATTTTTAAAAATCCCACTAACTGGTACGCATGTTCTATATCCAGCTACTACAAGAAAAGGAAACCTTAGTTTTTATTTTCGAGAAGCATTTTTATATTCCAAATTTGAAGAAGTAGAAATAACAAATGATGGAATTCTAAATGTGTTTGGGGTTTTTCAAAACATTGGGCTTATGGTTGGAAAGAATGCGAAATACATGCTTTTAATTACATCAAACATAAACAATGATGAAATTTATGTGCCTATAAAACTAACCACTTTGGCAGAAGATAAGTATGGAAATTATGTTTGGTATTCCAGCTTAAAACAAAATGGCTACTATGCTCAAGTTAATTTAAAGCAATATTTTTCATTAGGTAAGATGCAATATTTGAAATTCCACCTTTTGATGGAACATGAAGTGAATGAAGAAATTATGGCTGTGCAGAGTAACAGAATAAAAATTAACCATTTAAACAAGGTTTATCCTTTAAAAAGAAAATTTAAGTGTGGCAGATCTGTTGTCCAAGTAATTTGTAAACCTACAAAAAAATCGAAGTACTTTTCTTTAAGTATGGGAGAATATAGATTTTTTATAAGTTTCTTAAAAAGAGTAAAACAAAAGTGGATAAATATTAGAAGAAGTGGCAAATTGTTACAAATATACAAAAGTGCTTTTTATGTTTGCGGAAAGGTTTTACCTGTAGACAAGAACTTGGTTATATTTGAAAGCTTTCACGGAAAACAGTTTAGTGACAATCCAAGAGCCATTTATGAGTATATGAGGAAACATAATAGGAATTTAGATCTTGTATGGAGTGCGGACAGGAGGCATATCAATAATTTTGAGAATAAAGATATTAAATATGTCAGGCGATTCTCTGTAAAATGGTTATTGCAAATGGCTAGAGCAAACTACTGGATAACAAATGCAAGGTTGCCATTATGGATACCTAAACCTAAGCATACAATTTATTTACAGACATGGCATGGTACGCCTTTAAAACGTTTAGCTGCTGATATGGAAGAAGTGCATATGCCTGGTACGAATACAAGTAAATATAAAGAGAATTTCGCTAGAGAGGCAGGTAAGTGGGATTATCTTATTTCTCCTAACGCGTATTCAACGGAAATTTTTAAAAGAGCATTTTGTTATAATAAAGAAATAATAGAGTCTGGATACCCAAGAAATGATTATTTATATAACAATAATGATTTATCTGAAGCAGCTCGCTTGAAAAAGGGTTTAGAAATTGATGAGAATAAAAAGGTTATTTTATATGCTCCTACATGGAGAGATAATCAATTTTACAGAAAAGGAAAGTATAAATTTGATTTAGAGTTTGATTTAAAGAAGCTGAAGGAAGCGTTTGGTCATACGCATGTTATCGTGCTCAGACTACATTATTTAGTGTCAGAACAGATCGATATCAATGATTATAAAGGATTTGTTTACGATTTATCTAAACATGAAGATATAAGAGAGCTTTATTTAATTTCAGACCTATTAATAACGGATTATTCTTCCGTATTTTTTGATTACGCCAATTTGAAGCGACCTATGCTATTCTTTGTTTATGATATTGAAGAATATAGAGATACATTAAGGGGATTTTACTTTAACTTTGAAGAAAAAGCACCTGGACCATTAGTTAAAACAACGGATGAAATTATTTATGAGATTCAAAAACTAGAGCAAAATGGATTCAATCGAAATGAGAACTATCAAGAGTTTCTCGAAAGGTTTTGTTATTTGGAAGATGGTAACGCAACGAAGAGAGTGGTGCAAAAATTGTTTGAGTAGAAGACTTTGACTTTTATTTTCTTTATTTATATATCAGTGCCAAAAATAACCGTTGATAACAGAGTAGATACTTAGTATAATTTTATAGCTGAAAGCAGTACAAGAAAGGGACTTTAAAATGAAAGCAGTATGGGCTGTATTAATAGAGCAGGTTAAACATTTTTATTTATTAAGAAGGTTGTCTTTGTACGAAATTAAAAGTAAAAATAAGATGACATATCTAGGCTTAGCTTGGGAAGTCATTAATCCTGCTATTCAAATTGCAATATATTGGTTTATTTTTGGTTTTGGAATAAGAGAAAGAGAACCAATAGATGGCGTTTCCTTTATACATTGGATGCTTGCAGGGATAGTCATATGGTTCTTCTTTAATCCAGCAATTATTGAAGGTTCAAAATCAATATACCAAAGGATTAAGATGTTATCTAAGATGAATTTTCCAATGAGCCTGATCCCGAATATTATTATATTTTCTAAATTCTATTCACATATAGGCTTATTATTGATTGTTATAATTATTTTGAATTTGACAGGTTATCCAATAAGTATTTACTACTTACAACTTCCAATCTTTATATTAGGTGGCTACTTCTTTATTTTTGCATTATCATTAATTACTTCAACATTAAATACAATCATACGTGATTTACAAATGCTTTTACAAGCAATGCTTCGTATGGTATTGTATATGGCGCCAATATTATGGTCGCACGACAGTTTGCCAGAACAAATTGTGATATTACTAAAATTAAATCCGCTATATTATTTAGTGGAAGGGTATCGAGCCTCATTAATTGGAACAGAGTGGTATATAATTAACCATTGGGGCTATTCCCTATATTTCTTTGGTGTTTCGCTTGTTATATTTATAATAGGTACCAAATTACATGTTACTTTTAGAAGAAGATTTATAGATTTTATATAACGAAAAAAAGTTTGAAGAATGGTGATTTTATGGAAAAATCAATAATTGTTTCCAATGTTTCAAAGAAGCATAAACTATATACGGCTACATCAGAAAAGCTAAAAGACATTTTCTTCAAGAAAAGTTATGGAGAAGATTTTTATGCGTTAAAAAATGTTAACTTCCATGCTTACAAAGGAGAAGTAGTTGGTTTTGTGGGCGTAAATGGAGCAGGGAAGTCTACGTTATCCAACATTATAGCAGGAATTCTTCCTGAATCCAGTGGAAAAGTAATAGTGAATGGGACAGTTTCCCTAATAGCTATATCGTCAGGTTTAAAAGGTAATTTAACAGGTAGAGAAAATATTGAATTAAAATGTCTCATGTTGGGTTATTCAAAAGAAGAGATTTTAAAGCTTGAACCCGAAATTATAGATTTTGCAGAACTTGGTAAATTCATTGACCAACCAGTAAAATCTTATTCCAGCGGAATGAAGTCTCGGCTTGGTTTTGCTATTTCTGTTACCATTGATCCTGATATTATTATTATTGATGAAGCTTTATCTGTAGGTGATAAAGCATTTGGAGAAAAAAGCTTTCAAAAAATGATGGAATTCAAAAAGAAAGGCAAGACAATAGTTTTTGTTAGTCATTCTATTCCTCAAATGAAAAAATTTGCTGATAAAATACTATGGCTTGAATATGGAAGAGTAAAAGCGTATGGATTAAAAGCAGATATCCTACCCAAATATGAAAGTTTTATTAAAGAGTATAAAAACATGTCCAAATTAGAAAAAGAAGACTATAGAAAAAAATCTATAACCAGTGCATTACTATCATAGGATGTTCGCATAGCTCTTATAAAACTAGAAAGGTTGTTCTCTATGGTAAGTAAGAACAAATCAAACATAGTAACTATAATGGATATTGATTTTGTCAATGAAACAAAAGAAAAGTTTTTAACAGAATACGTCTATCCAAAGCTGACCCATAATCAAAAGTGTTTTATCGTAACAGCTAATCCGGAAATTGTAATGAAGACAAGGGAGAGCAAAGCGTTTAAAAAATTGGTCAAGCAGGCCAATTATGTTGTTCCAGATGGGGTAGGAATTGTGTATGCCTCAAAGTTTAAAAAGCAACTTATTAAGGAAAGGATCCCAGGCTATGATTTAATGCGTGATTTACTAGCAAAAGCGGATCAAGAATCCTACTCTTGCTATTTCCTAGGAGCTAAAGAACATGTTAATGAGAAAGTGGTTGAACAAATTAAACAAAAGTATCCAAATATAACTATTGCAGGTCACCATCATGGCTATATATCAATTAATGATAATTCTATCGCAGACAAGATAGCATCTTCTCATCCAGATTTAATATTTGTTGCATTAGGTTCTCCTCGCCAAGAGGAATGGATTACAACCCACATGAATAAGTTCAACAAAGGTTTATTTATGGGAGTAGGAGGAAGTTTTGATGTTATTGCTGGAGAGGTAAAACGTGCACCAGATGCTTGGATTAATTTGAACTTAGAATGGCTTTATCGCTTATTAAAGCAACCATTTCGCTGGAAGCGCATTTTAAAAGTATTGGAATTTATGGCGCGAATATATTTTAAGAAAGAGTAACCAAGCAGACGCAACTAAAAGTATTGAACCATTAGAAAATTTTACTTATCATCAGATCTTTTTAGTCAAAATGCTGTCTTTTACTTATACGATAAACTATACTATCCTATAGTAAAACAAAAATCCGAACTTTCATTTGAAATGAGCTTAATTTTGTTTCAAATGAAAGTCCGGATTTATTTAAATTTCAGCTTCAATAACTACTGGAATTTTGTATTTCTTCTTCACTATTTTCTTGGGTGAAATCATAGTTTTTTTCAGTAGACACAGGCAGATCTAAATGCTCGCGCAACTCGTTCTCAACCTCACTTCTACTTTGTTCATCTACTTGATAATACCAAAGGCCGTCTTCCATTTTACCGCCTTCACCGTCCATTGTTATTGAGTTTATCGCTAAATTTGTGTTTAAACCATAGCTAAGAAAACTTTTCATTTCACTGAAGGTTAGGTTTGTATTCATATTATCGCCTACTGAAGTAATAAGATCATCAAGCTTTAGCACGGAAGAAGCCGATGCAGTTTCCTTAATAATTGTTTTAATAATCTCCTGCTGCCGTTTCCCTCTCTCAAGATCACTATCATATTTTCTTGTTCGCGCTAATGCTAATGCTTCTTCACCATTTAATCTTTGATAACCTGGCATTAAATGTATAGCGTCTTGATTATCGTCAGAATCAAGCTCACTCATTTCAAACGGTACATCAAATTCAATCCCACCTATGGTATCAACCATTTCAATAAATGCTTCAAAATTTAGTTTGACAAAATAATCAACAGGTACATTTAAAAAATTCTCTACCGTTTCAATGGCTTTCCTATGTCCTCCATATGCATGGGCGTGATTAATTTTTGTATATCCATATCCAGGAACATTTACATAAGAATCTCTTGGAATGCTTACTATGTTTACATCTTTTTCGTCTTTATTAAAGGTTGCAAGCATCAGTGTATCTGATCTGCTATTGTTTTCATTACGAGCTTCGCTATCATCCACGCCAATAATAAGTACAGAGACGTTGTCTTCTACTGGAGTAACAGATTCATCTCTTAAAGCAGACTTTTCTCCATCTCTTCCAATTTTTTGAAATGAGTCGTTGGCTGCTTCTTGTGCTGTATTATAGACATGAGCACCGTAGGAAACGGTTGTTATTAGCAATATACTTAGGGGAACGATGATAAAGAAGATGAGTTTTTTGCGACTTTTCTGTTTCCTTTTTTTAACTCGAGATATATTTTCACTGTTTTTCGACATTTTTACACCTCATTAAACATACTACCTTTCATTTTACTACTATATGTACTTGGCGTAAATTACATTTATATTACAATATTGAAAGGTAAGTCACTTTTGATGCAAGAGGAGTGGCTTAATGAATAGTGTACCCTAAATATAAAGACATAAACTGTCGAATTTTTCATTCCTTACACACAATTGCTAGCTAATTTCAAAGATTAAAAAACTACAAAATTCATTTCACCACTTCCGCAAGACTTCTATCGATTATAGGTGTGAAGGAGGTGATAACATGGCTATTGCAACTTTGACGGATTCGTCTCTTAGATTGGAATTTGACAATGGTATCGATGGAAATACTGGGAAGAAACTCACAAAGGCTAAAAGCTTCAATAATGTGAAAATTACTGCTACGTCTGAGCAGCTGTATACAGTTGCCCAAGCAATTGTTGGTTTACAACAGCTGTCATTGCTATCGATTGAGCGTAAGGATAGCTCAAACATTGTCGAGGAGTAATGAATAAAACGAAAAGGAAGGGAGGGAAAAAGATGAAGAAGCTGGAATTAAAATTTACGAACCAAGATGGTAAAACAGTCAATTATACCATTGATCAGCCAGTGGAGCCAGTTGATACTGCAACTGTTAACGCAGCTATGGATGAAATCTTGCAACAAAATGCTTTCACTTCTAGTGGAGGAGATTTAGTTGCCAAAAAAAGCGCAAGAATCGTGGAGAGAATTGTTGAAGAAGTAGAAATGCAATAACAATAAGCAAGGCATGTATGCGACCAGTAGTCATCTGCTGGTCGCTTGCTCTACCTTTCAAGATTACCACATGACATGAAATAAACTATCGTTTTATTCTAAGCCGAGTCTGGATATAAGATGGTGTAAGAATCTTACTTTAAGAGTTGGAAGTGCGATTGCTGGGGGAGTCTCAGTGGCAAATAACATCACGTAAATCTCTAATTCGTTTACCTAACAATCAGTGGGATAAGAGAACCTTACTATTCATTAGAAATTCATTTAATTCAGGCGAGTGTTGTTAAAACATGTATAAACTACATCACTGCCAAATTGTACAAGGGGTGCTTTCCAGTGTGAAAATTTGTGCGAAGCTTGTTATTAACAAGGGATGTATGTTAACTGGCATTTGTTTAAAGTCATCATATAAGGGAAAAGGAGGCATGGCATATGGATATGTGGATAGCATTTATAACCGAAGTTGGATTTCCCATGGCAGTGACCTTTTATCTGCTTCATCGTATTGAAGGCAAGCTGAATCTTATAATTGCAACCATTTATGAATTGGCGGAAAAAATGAGCCAATCGTTCAAAGGAGTTAGTTATACTGCTTGCACGATAGGAAAACAAAAAACTCCAAGGCTTATCGTATTAACATAAACTCATTCGACATAAAGATTTGGCGATAAGCCAAGTTTTTCTGCAATGCATGCAACATACAAAGGAGGTGCAACAAGTTGAGGTCTTCGTAATTACAGGTGATTAACCGCACCTGTAAATGTACGATCCAACTAAGGCATTGCCTCATGTCGAAGCTATACTACATCATTTCATTCCACGTTTCGTTCATAACTATTTGTCTTTTTTAAGCGCTGCTTTTTTTCAATTTCCCGGGAAATATCGACATATTTACAATACCTGTTATAAACAACTATTTATAAATGGAAGAAAAAGGATCAAATTTTAAACAAAGTGAAGCGTGTTATGTTACAGGGGTCTATTTGTGAGCGCTTCAGGAATGGTCAATGTATTTTTTGCAAAGCTTGTGACGATATAGTAAATATCATTATTGGAAAACAAAAAGATCATATTCATTGCTAGATCGTGTGTCCATATACGATCATCATTTAGCTAGTAGAAGGGGTTGTTAAATTTCATGAATTAATTAATTGTTTCAACTAAGGGATTTATGAGTCATCAATATTAGTGATGCACAATACATAAGGTTATAGTAAAATGTGGAGGTTCATCGTATAATTTTCGACATCAATAATTGACAATAAGCAAGTTTTGCTAAACGCTTTAGGGCGGCTCTCTTAGAGGATCTCTCGCTTGTTTGCAGATATTGTCGTTAAGAATAAGGAAAGCTCTGAAGGTCATTCTATCTAATCGTTTTGGTTTGATTTCAACTTAACTATAAGTGTTATATAATAAGTGTAGGTAGCGTGGCTAGGGGTGACATAATGAATACAGCAGAAGTTATTGAACGATTGCAACATCGAAAACCGACCATCCTAGGGAGGGAGCATTTTCGTGAATTTGCAGTTCTGATCCCATTGATTGCAGTAAATAATGAAACTCATCTGCTTTTTGAAGTTCGGTCGAAGCATATGCGGAGTCAACCAGGAGATGTTTGCTTTCCAGGTGGGCGGGTGGAACAAAGTGACAAAGATGAGTTGCATTGTGCCTTACGGGAAACATCAGAAGAATTGGGGATAGAGCAAACGCAAATTCGTAATGTAATTCCTTTAGACTATATTGTATCTGATTTTGGAAGGATTGTATTTCCTTTTACTGGGACTGTCGAGAATATAGAAACCATTAATCCTAACTCTGCAGAGGTGGCAGAAGTATTTTCGGTACCTTTACGTTTTTTCCTTGATACGAAACCAAAAGCTTATCAAGTGAGTTTTAAAGTGATACCGGAAGAGAATTTTCCTTATCATGATATTCAGGGGGGAAGAGATTACAATTGGAGCACACCGAAAATGGAGGAATTATTTTACTATTACGAGGATAGAGTGATTTGGGGTTTAACCGCAAAAATTATTGCTCATTTTGTAGCATTATTACAAGATGAAACATAGCTCTTAAATATAACGCGTTGCTTCGATTTGCGTGAGATCCTTCATTGACGAAAGAAATTCATTTTTAACTTTCTAGGATGGAGAAATGTGTAAATTTCAAGCATTTATAGTAGAAGTAAAACGATGGCGTTTTTCGTCATAAAAATTTGACGATAAGACACATGAGGCTGTAACGGGTGAAGAACCCACAAGAGGGAAAAATTATTTTATAGAATAGAGGGAATAAGGATGAGCCAAGCTCTAAAACTATCCGATTTAATCGACGAGATGGATATGCAATCTGATGATTTAAATGGATTTGTGAATAAGAAAACAGGGGAAACCGTATTACATCATGAGAGAGTTTTTAAGTATGGCAGAAGATGGCGAAAAGGGTGATCATTTACCATCGTGGGAACAAAAACAGTTGAAATTGGCAGAAGATATTGTTTTTTCTTTTGAGAAATATCAAACCATTCCGAGTAAATATGATATGAATGAATACGACATTATGGAAGATTTTTGTCTAGCAGTAAAAAATGAGCGACATCAACAGCAATTGTTAACAGCGATACGAGGGAAGGGCGCTTTTCGTAGGTTTAAAGATAAAATAATCGCAATAGACCTAGAAGACGATTGGTATGACTATCATCATAACCGTTTAAAGGAAATCGCGATTGATTTTTGTCATAGGCATGAAATAAAATATGAAGATAAATAAGTATTGTAGATAAAATTATCTAGTAAGATTACCCCGAAAATGAAAGTCCATAAAAGATTTATAGTAGGTCATTATTTATGTTCTGGTTTTATCATTTTAATATCAATCTTCATGAAGACAACCAATGATGCTTGAAACCTAGGCATCATTGGTATATAAAATTTTATGGATTAAACGACGGTGTTCAATCGACATAGCCAAGTTTTTCTAAAAGTAGCCTTTTAACCCTTTATTCCAAAGGAAAAAGCAGTTGTTTGATGATAGATTTCATTCGGCTCTAACATAATACTTGGTAAGTGTTTGTAGATAAGTGCAACTGGAGAACCCTGTGTTTCCAAACACACTCCTTGGTAACGAGAAAATGTTGTTTCTATTTGTTTATGTGATTCATGTAAATAGTTACCAGTGTATAAAATCATGCCAGGTTGATTGGTTGTAACGTGAAGTGTTCTGCCTGTTTTTTTATCGAGTAAGCATGCTTGCTTATCTTTTTCTTTCGCGAAACAAAAATAATGGTCATACCCATTACCGGCGATGCTGTTTTGTTCATGGTTGGCATTCATGCCTGTACATAATTGCTGGTAAGATTGAAAATTAAAAGCATGTGCGTTTGTAATAAAGCGCCCTGTAGGAATGAGGTCTTTGTTTAATTCCAAGCAAATATCGCTCTTCATTTTAGCATAATGCTGCTTCACTGTTTCGCCTTTACTTCCTCGCAAGTTGAAGTAGCTATGATTCGTTAAGGCGATAGGAGTAGCTTGATCCGTTGTCGCTTTATAATCTATCGTAAACGTATTTTCATTTGTCAAAATATAGCTGATCGTCACTTTCACATTGCCAGGATAACCATTATCTCCATCAGGACTATGGTGTGTCAAAATAGCACGAACATCCTTTTCTGTTTGCTCTGTAGTAACATGCCAGAGCACATGACTAAAGCCGTTTATACCACCGTGTAAATGATGATGCCCCTCATTTTTAGTAACAAAGTGCCTTTTTCCTTTCACTAAAAAGGAGGCATTTGCTATTCTGCCAGCAACTCTTCCGATTAAAGCACCTAAATAAAATGGGTTGGCTTCATAATCTTGATAATGATTGTAGTGCAATACGACATTATCCAATTGTCCTTGTTTATCAGGTACGACAATTTCGGTGATGGCACCGCCATAATCGAGAAAGCTTATTTGCATATGATTATCGTTTATCAATGTTCGTAGCTTCCAATTCGTATGAACCGTTTTTTCTTTTATCTCCATTTGCTATTCACTCCATTATTGATTCAGCTCGTTTATAAATCGCTTGAAAGCTTGTATGCCTGTTTGTTTGAAAACGCCAGCATCTTCTAGTGCGCGAATAAACTTTTTCCCCACTTCAGCTTGTATAATTGTCTCTGCATGAAGCTCTAATTCAGCGTTGCTATAAGCGCGTTTTATTTCATGAGCCCAATCGCTGTGATAGCCGGCTAATTTATTTGGTTGATTATATAAAAAGCGCTTTAATTCACCTAACTCGGTTTCCAATCTCGCTGGCAAGACGGCAAGGCCCATCACTTCAATTAAACCAATATTTTCCTTTTTTATATGTTGCACATCTTTGTGAGGGTGGAAAATCCCAGTTGGATGTTCTTCTATTGTACGATTATTTCTTAAAACGAGATCCAATTCATACACATTCCCTCGCCATCTTGCTATTGGCGTTATCGTGTTATGGGGAATGTCATTTGTAACAGAAATGATTTCTGCAGCTTCGTCAGTATAGCTTTTCCACACGTCTAACACATACGCTGCACAGGAGATCAGTTCGTTTTTTTGCCTGCTTTGTAAACGGATGACAGATAACGGCCATTTTAAAATAGCTGCTTCAACTTGTGAAAAACCTTTTATCGAAAATGAACATATCGACTGGGTATGACTCATGGGAAATGTATGTCGGCCAGCTTGATAATGATCATGACTTAAAATAGAGCCACCTACAATGGGAAGATCTGCGTTAGAACCTATAAAATAATGCGGGAATCTCTCCACAAATGCGAGCAACCTAGCAAATGTATGTTGGTCAATTTTCATCTCATAGTGTTCTTCAGACAACAGTATACTATGCTCATTGTAATAAACGTATGGGGAGTACTGTAAATACCAAACTTCGTCTAATAAAGGAATAGGAATGACGCGGTGGTTCGCTCTTGCTGGATAACCTGTCCGCCCGACATAACCTTCATTCTCTCTGCATAGAACACATTTGGGATAGCTGGTTGTATGTTTCCATTCACGTTCTCGTTTAATTTGTTCAGGATCTTTTTCAGGTTTGGACAAATTAATTGTTATTTCTATTTCTCCGTACGTTGACTGCGTGGTAAAATGGACATTCTTTTGTGTTCGTTTAACTTGAATATAATTACTATGCTTGCTTAATTGATAAAAATAGTCGGTGGCCGCTTGTGGCGATTCTGCATATTTCTTATAAAATGTATCGTGAATCGTTGAAGGCTTATCTAGAAAACAATTCATTATGTTCGCTGTTAAAATTTCTTTGTCATCAAAAACGTTTTCAATTATCTGCGCTTCGACAGCCCACGCTATCAATTGCTCTAATAAATCAGGAATCGTTTCATTTACCGTAAGCTGTTCATCCTTATTACATGGAATGTGGTAGGATTCGAGCTTTAGTAGCGCCATTATTTGATTTCTTGCATAAACGGTGTCTAGCTGTTCGATTAAATTTTTTTGAACAGCCTGTTGGATAAGTTTGTTTATAAGTGTATCAATGTTAGTCATGTCAACCTTCCTTTCCAAAGCGCAAAATATGCATGAAGCTACTATTGATTTGATGCGATATCCAATGATTTGGCAGCATCAACGATTGATGCTGTATAGAAAGAGGCGTCGTAACCAATTGTTTGTCGATACGTGTTATTTACATTCGCTTTAAATGCGTCTATTTTTTCTTGAGCAACGATAGCTATAGCACAGCCGCCAAATCCAGCTCCAGTCATGCGAGCACCTAGCACACCATCCTGCTTCCATGCAGTGTGGACTATCGTATCCAGTTCTTTTCCCGTGACTTCATAATCTTCTTGCAATGATTGATGAGACAAATTCATAAGCTCTCCGAATGCGGATAAGTTGTCATTTTTTAGTTCTGTACTGGCTTGTAACGTACGAGCATTTTCCGATATAACATGTTTCGCTCGTTTTTGAATCGTAGGGGATGTAATGACATGCTTATAGGCGTGAAATTGTTGCAAGGAAACGTCACTTAAATGTTGAATAGGCAATACAGTTTGTAATGCGGTTAGCGCTTCTTGACATTCATTAAATCGTTCATTATATTTGGAGTCTGCTAATGTACGTTGCTTATTGGAATGGATGATAACGATCTCATATTCTTGCAAGTGAAGGGGGACATATTTAAAATCATTCGTTTTACAGTTTAATAGAATAGCGTGATCTTGTTTACCTAGCCCAATTGCAAATTGGTCCATGATACCACTATTTACTCCCATATACGCATTTTCAACTTGTTGCCCCAATTGAATGAAGGTAAGCTTATCGGCTTCGAAGTGAAACAGTTCTTGTAATAAAATCCCGGTTACTAATTCAATGGATGCAGAGGAAGAAAGACCTGCTTGGTTAGGGATATTCCCATAAAACATAATGTCAGCTCCGGTATGAATGGGGTAGTTGCTATTTTTTAACGCTTGAATCATACCTTTTGGATAGTTTGCCCACTGGTCTGCTTGTTGAAAGGAAAGGTCTTTTAAATCACATGCTATAATGCCTGATTCAGGGAAGTTCTCAGAGAAAAAGCGAAACTTTTGATCGGTTCTTTTAACACCAAGCGCATAGGTACCATAGGAAATAGCTGCAGGTAATACATACCCGCCATTGTAATCCGTGTGCTCGCCAATTAAATTAATTCTTCCAGGTGCAAAACAGATGGAAGATTCTGCTACATTGTTAAACATATTTTTAAATGTCGTACGTAAATCGTTCATTTTTATAGGCCTCCTGTTGAATTTTGGTGATATAGTTTATTTATATTAGTTAATTAAATTAATTAACTAATATAAATGTACAACAAAACGATATGTTTGACAATAGGTCTGTATGTTTAAATAATAGAGTATTGTACCTTCACATTTTAAATTCAATATTTTCGGGGAATGCAGATGATGAAATGCGTTTTCATAAAGAATAATAGAAAATGGAATATAGAGGAGATGGCATAAAGTGAATCGTGTTTTTGAGAAAAAATGGATTGTGGTGGGCATTGCTATTTTTTGTTCCATCTTATGGGGCAGTGCTTTTCCTGTTTTGAAAGTAAGCTATGATGAGTTACAAATGGCAGCAGATGATACAATTGCTAAAATTGTGTTTGCAGGAATGCGCTTTTTACTAGCAGGTTTAATCATATTAATTGGTCTCTTCCTTGTAGATCGAAAGCGATTAATGGTAACGAAAAGGCAAATGCTGTTTTTGACGATATTTGGTATTATCCAAACAGGATTGCAATACTTCTTTTTTTATAACGGGTTAGCGAAAGTTTCTGGAATGCAAGGGGCGATCTTAGTCTCAAGCGGTACATTTTTTACCGTTATATTAGCTCACTTTTTCTATAGCAATGATCGGATGAATTGGAAAAAAGGTATTGGCTTAGCGGCTGGTTTTGCCGGAATTATTGTTGCTAATTGGGGGCAGGAGTTCCAGCTTAGCTTCCAATTTACAGGGGAGGGCTATATGATTTTAGCGGCATTAACAGGTGCCATTGGTACAATAATGGCAAAAGAGTTAGCCGTTGGTATTCATCCGTTTGCTATAACAGGATGGCAATTGTCAATTGGTGCTAGTCTGATGTTGATCTTTGGAGTACCACAGTTAGAAAGTGGAGCGATGACTTTCACGCCTTTAGGGTTTTGGTTGTTCGTATATTCTGCTGTATTGTCTGCGGCTGCCTTTGCTTTGTGGTACTCGATCTTAAAGTATAATAAAGCTGGCGAAATAAGCATGTTTAAATTTATTACTCCTGTATCTGGAGCCATTTTATCAGCTATCTTTATTCCAGCGGAGACATTAGATGTATATATTATTGGAGCTTTAGGGTTAGTGGCAATAGGAATTATTGCTGTCAATTATAAAGGGAAAAGTAGTGCTAAACAAAGGTTATCCAAATGATAGGCAATTGAAGTAGGGGTAGACTTTACCTTTGCAAAGCGTGTATAGGTTGTTAACATATCCGTCTGGCTTGGTGGTTTGCCAAGTCTCTTCTTTTTACACTATAGGAAGGTATAAATTTTTAAGGCTTATAGTAATAAGAAAAACCACAGTTTCCGCTAGAAAGATTTGGCGTTAAGCAAATTTTTCTAACAGTATAGGAAAATATAATTTTATAAGGGCTATCGTATAAGAAACCGCCTCGTCTCGCATTAGGAGAACTACCATCTATTATGAAATATAGGTACAAAGCCCAAATGCGGTGTTTTATACGCTGCTAGGAAAACATCAGAAATATTTTCCAATAAGCCAAGCCTTTTTCATCTAACAATGGGAATGGTATAATAATTTACAGTAGATTCAAAAAGTCTGATATTTTTTTGCTCTATTAAAATAAAACGACGACGTTTTTCTAAAGAGATAAGTTGCACACAAATATTTTGCTATCATTTTGGAGGTTGCTATGCAACGAGGAACATTTCAGTTAATGAAATCAGTAAATAAATCAATTATTTTAAATAAAATTAGGACGTGCGAGCCGATTTCTAGGGCACAAATAGCTAAGGAAACAGAACTGACTCCCCCTACAGTAAGCAGTATTGTTAAAGAATTACTAGAGCAAGGTATGGTTTATGAACAGAAAAAGGCCACCTCAATGGGTGGGAGAAGACCTACGATGCTTTATATTAATAAAACAGCCTACTATTTGGTAGGAGTGGATGCTGGTCCGGAGAAGATAAAGGCAATTGTTGCTGATTTGGGTGGTAGAATTTTAGGACGTATATCATATGTGTTAAACACTCCGATTACAGAGGCCTCCTTTCTAGATGTTATGAAACAGAGTATTAATGAGGTTGTACGTCATGCGAATGTGAAGATGGAAGAGGTTATGGGTATAGGTGTGGCGATGCATGGTGTTGTCGAGGTCGCAACAGGCAGGGCTTTATATGCTCCTAATTTACAATTAACGGATATTCCGATAAAAGAAGCTTTAGAACAAGAGTTTCGTGTGACGGTAAAAGTGGAAAACGATGCGCGTGCAATGGCTCTAGGTGAAGCATGGTTTGGTGGTCATGGTGACTTAGGTAGTATGGTGACTGTTAATTTAGGACGAGGCGTGGGCGCTGGGATTGTAACAGATGGAAAATTATTTCATGGTGCAAAAGATATTGCTGGAGAAATAGGTCATATGACGATCGACATTAACGGAGAAATTTGCGAGTGTGGAAATCGCGGTTGCTTGCAAACTTTTGCTACGGGTTCTGCAATTGCTATGCGTGCAGAGCGAAAATTAGCTGAACGAGGAGAAGTGCATTCTTTTAAACTTACTGCAGAGAGTGTATTCGAACTTGCAAAATATGGAAATGCACTGTACCTAGATGTATTAGAAGAAACAGGCTTTGCTATAGGTATTGGCTTAACCAATGTAATACATATTGTCAATCCAGGAAAAATTGTGTTAGGTGGAGGGGTTATGAAAAGTGAGGAATTCCTTTTACCTATTATTAAAAAGACAGTCAATAACAATGCATTGACAGAAGGTGCAAAAAATACAGAAGTGAAGGTAACGAAACTTGGGAAAGATGCTACTGTGTTGGGTGCTGTAGCGTTGCTTTTGGTGGAAATATTTGATTCTGTTTTAGGATAGGAAAACGACATGGCTTGTATGAAGAAAGCAACTTTTTTCATCGTGTTGCGCCATATTTACTCATGCTTGAATGATGTATATGTTGAAGATTGCTAATAATAGACAGGTTTAACTGCGCGAGGGCTGCGTATTTTTTTACACGAAAGAAGGCATATATTTTTAAGTCTATAGTATAAGTAAATTGACGGCGTTTTTCACCATGATACTTGATGATAAGCTAAGTTTTTTTAAATAATCCCTAATAGATATGTACATCCCCTTTTACAATTGAAAAGGGGATGTCATGTAATAATAGGATAATTAGTCTTGGGGACTTTGTTGAAGAGAAAAACAGAGGATATTTTTTGAAAAATAAAAAATAAAGCAAGTCTATGGTAGTTAAGTCGAGCTTGCTTGTTTTAGCTGATAGATGTCTTTTTTATTCGTCCATACATCTTCTCGCAATACAGCAAAGTTTATATGCATGTTACTGATCTCTTTCTTCACATAACCAAATTCTTTTGCATTTTCTACACGCATTGCGTCTATTTCTGCTTTTAAATATTCTTGCCCAGAGAGAAGTGCAGTTAAGATATCTTTATGTTCATCAAGTCTCTGTTCAATAGTTGTAATTCTTTGCCCTTGTTCATCCAGTTTTTGCTCAATAGTTGCGATTCTCTGCCCTTGCTCATCAAGTCTTTGTTCTTGCTGACTAAATCGTGATTCCAGATTAGCGAAACGTTGCTCGAGGTTATCGAAGCGTGATTCCAGATTAACGAAACGTTGCTCGAGGTTATCGAAGCGCGATTCCAGATTATCAAATCTTTGCTCTAATGAATCAAAACGTGATTCTAGTGAACCAATTCGTTCCCCTTGTTCTTGTACGCTTGTAGAGATTTGTTCCAGCATCGTAATGATCTTTTCTTCCATTTGCATGATAGTATTCTAAGTTTTTACCAGTTCCGATGCCGATTTCAAGTACTTTTCCCTCAGCTTGTTGAGTAACATCCTTTCGCCATGTTTCTTGAATCATATTATCCATGATATCAAAGACACCCGCTATACGATTATATCTTTTTCTAATCGTATTCGTCTGGTTATCATTCATGTGCAGAGCACTCCTTTCCTTCATTGTAACTTGTTTTAGGAACAGATGAAACTTGCAGGCCTATTTAGAATAGTGGATGAAATTATAAAGCTTTTGCCTTACAGGTAATAGTATAGAAAGTTATAAGCTAATGCTAAATCTTGGATATCTCCATCAGTCATTGCAAGGTGTAACATAATGCCTTTCATTGTATCTTAGGTTACCCTTTATAGGTGAAGAAAGTGTGAAGAAACTATGAGGAATTGGGGAAGACATAATACCAAGTATGCACATTTTAAACTGAGGGATAAAATGAGTAAACAAAAAATTGAAAAAGCGTTCGCTATTATGCGGCACAATTAGTGCAAGAAAAAGGATACATTAGTCCGCTAGATTTATTAATAAAAATGGAAAGAATTACTCCGAAGCAAGTGGAAGATTGGAGGCGTAAAAGGGTTTCCTACTTAGAGCGAATGATACTTGGTAACCTATCCAAACTGCAATTTATCTTGCAAACGTTAAGAAAGTTTGCCCGAGAACAGGATTTAAAGCCTTCTGAAACGGTATATAAATCTTGGGGAAAAGGATCAAAACAGCAGTTACGATTTTCGAAGTCAGGAAGTCCTTATGTGGAAAAGCTGTATGCAACGCATTATGTGAAAAAATAGATATGTATCTGTATTATACTAGTGGCAACTATGTACATTTCATTCGTATAAAAGCCTTTACATTATGTAAAATTTATTTTATACTAAAATCAACAACTGGTTATAACCACATAGAGAGGAGGGCATTTAAAGTCTTGGACAAAAGTAGTAAGGTGCCTTTATATTTACAACTTATGAACGAAATCATTGAGAAAATCGAACAAGAGACGTATGAAGAACATGATAAATTACCTTCTGAGCGCGAACTGTGTGATATGTATAAATTAAGTAGGATTACGGTTAGGCAGGCGCTGCAAGAGTTAGAAAGAGAAGGTTATATTTATAAGTTACATGGAAAAGGAACATTTGTATCGGCTACCTCCATTGAACAAAATTTAGTCAAACTGTATAGCTTTACAGAAGAAATGAAAAAAGTGGGAAAGACGCCGATGACCAAGGTTTTATCTTTTAAAGAGATAGCAATTGATACTAGGATAGCAAATAAAATGGGGTTAGAACCATTGGATGAAGTATTTGAGGTCGTACGTTTACGACTTGCAGATGAACAACCACTTATGTATGAAACATCCTATTTACCAAAGAAGTGGTTTCCATATTTAACAAAAGAAAAATTGATGGAAAAGCCTATGTATGATATTTTTTCACATGATTATCAGGTCCACGTTACGAGAGCAATTGAACGTTTTTCAGCAACCCAATTACGGGAAACAGAAGCTGGTTATTTAAATGCTCCAACCCAGCAACCAGCCATGTTAATTAAACGATTTGCCTATCACCACGAGCAACTCATTGAGTATACCATTAGCGTAGCACGAGGCGATAAATTTGATTATACAGTAGAACTAACGTAAAAAACCTCTATTGAGTTCATTTTATACTTAATAGAGCTATTTCATAACACAACTGGTTATGACAACATAACCAGATGAATGAAGGAGGAGCATCATGTTTGGTTTAACTCAGAAAGAATTAGAAAAAGGCAAGGCAGGTCATACGGCTCGAGAAATTTATCAGCAGCCTAAAGTTTGGAATAAAACATTACACATATTTGCAGAGAGAAAGGAGGAAATTCACAACTTTTTACATGCTATATATAGTAAGCATGAGAAAGTGCGAGTAATTTTAACTGGTGCTGGAACGTCAGCGTTTGCTGGTGACATATTAGTTCCCGAATTACAAAAACAAGATCAGGGAAAGGTGCAATTTGAAGCAATTGCAACAACAGATCTCGTTTCTAATCCGACTAACTATCTCTTCAAGAAAGTACCAACCATTTTGGTATCGTTCGCAAGATCAGGGAATAGTCCGGAGAGTTTGGCTGCGGTTAAGTTGGCAACAGATAGGATCGAACATTTTTATCAAGTAAATATTACATGTAATCCAGAAGGGAAGCTGGCAGTCAACACAAAAGATGATAAGAACAGCTTAACGATTCTTACTCCGGAAGAAGCGCATGATCAAGGATTTGCTATGACAAGCAGCTTTACGAGTATGATGGTCATTTGTTATTTGGCTTTTTCTAAAGATACTAATGCAGGTGAGAAGCTACAGACGGTTATTACTAATGGAGAGAAATTTATTGAAAGCGTTGTGAATACGGTAGATGCGGTGTTAGAGCATAGTATGGACAGGATTGTTTATTTAGGCTCTGGTTCGCTTGGGAAATTTGCTCATGAAGCAGCTTTAAAAATGCTTGAGCTGTCAGCAGGTAAAGTGGTAGCTGTTCACGAGTCTTCGTTAGGATTCCGTCACGGGCCGAAATCTATTTTGAATGACAAATCCATCGTCGTACTGTTTATGTCTCGAGATGCTTATACACGAAAATATGATTTGGATATATTAAAAGAGTTATCCGGAGAACCAAAGGACATTAAAACGGTTGCGCTTATTGAAATGGATAATGAGGAAGTAAGTCAATATGCAAACTGGACAGTGTCTGTTAATAATAGCAAGCAGTCACTAGAAAATGATTTCTACCTATCTTTACTATACGTCGTATTTGCACAAGTTTTAGCACTGAAAAAATCGATTCAATTAGGAATTACGCCAGATAACCCAAGCCCAGACGGATCCGTCAATCGCGTAGTGCAAGGCGTAACGATTTACCCTATGTCATTCGCATAATGAAAGGCTGGTTACGTGTAAATAAATATGGGCTACAGCAATAGATGCCTATTTTTGCAGGGTTTTACTTTATGGTAAGAAATGAGGTTGGGACATAAGTGAAAGTACGTGTTTTAAAATGTATTACTGCATCCTAAAAGCAATTAAATTGTTATAGCAGTGCATTTCTACAGTAATTGAAATAAAAATCTTATTTCTCAACCTTTATTTAAACAAATCGAAAGGATGAAAAAAATGACTACAAAACCAAATATTTTGTTAACAAGAATTGACAATCGCTTAATACATGGCCAGGTGGGAGTTACTTGGGTTAACCATTTAGGAGCAAATCTAGTCGTAGTTGCCAATGATAAAGTTTCACAAGACGAAGTGCAACAGAGTTTGATGGATATGGTGTTGCCAGATGTTATTCAGGCAAGGTACTTTTCTATTCAAAAAACCATTGATGTGATCCATAAGGCTTCACCAAGGCAAAAGATATTTCTCGTCGTTAAAGATGTTCATGATGCACTAGCTTTAAAAGAAGGTGGTGTACCAATAGACCATATCAATATAGGTAATATGCATTATGCAGAAGGGAAAAAGCAAATCTCTTCTACTGTGTCTGTTGATGAAAAAGATATTGAAGCATTTAATAAGCTGCATGATATGGGGGTAACGCTTGATTTAAGAGGAGTTCCAAACGAAAAAGGGCAAGACATTATGGATCTTCTTAAATAACTTACGCTATAAAGGAGGAATCAAACATGTTAATGGAAGCGATTTTAATTGCTATTTGGGCAGGTATTATTGGGATTGATTTATATGTAGGTTTAACCCACATGCACCGTCCTGTTGTTACCGGTTTAGTTGTCGGTTTAATTTTAGGTGATGTAACTACTGGTTTAATTGTCGGGGGTACATTGGAATTAATTTGGATGGGAATGGTTCCGCTTGCAGGAGCCCAACCTCCAAATGTAGTTATTGGAGGAGTTATTGGTACAGCCTTTGGTGTGATAGCTGGTCAGGACCCACAAGTGGCTGTGGGGGTAGCAATACCATTTGCGGTGGCGGTACAAGGATTAATCACATTATTTTTCACATTATTTGCTCCTGTCATGCATAAAGCAGATCAATTTGCTTTAGATGCAAATACAAAAGGGATAGACAGGATAAATTATTTAGGTATTGCCATTCTATTTTCTTTTAATGCACTTATCGCATTTTTACCAATTTATTTTGGAGCAGAACAAGCTGCTGCCTTTGTTGAAACTGTCCCCCAATGGATTATTGATGGACTATCCATTGCAGGAGGAATTATGCCAGCTATTGGTTTTGCAATGCTACTGAGAATTATGATGAAAGTAGAGTATATTATGTTCTTTATCGTAGGATTTATTCTTGCGGCATATTTAGAATTACCAATATTAGCAATCGCTTTAATTGGTTTAGCGATAGCGCTATATGATTTTTATCAAAATAAAAATAAACAAGGTCCTGCGCCTAAAGAGGAGGAGATTACGGATGGCATCTAATAGTTATCATTATGAAGATACAACTTCTGCTCCGGATTTACAACCGAAGGAACTTAGAAAATTAGCATGGAGATCTTTATTATTACAAGCTTCATTTAACTATGAGCGTATGCAAGCAGCAGGTTGGCTTTACTCTATATTACCAGGCTTAAAATCAATTCATAAAAACAAAAAAGATTTAAGTAAATCGATTA